>DASPNK010000503.1:0-7892 GCA_035626575.1 Planctomycetota bacterium
CGCCGCCTGGCGCAGCGCCGCCTCGGTGAAGCCCGCCTGGGTGACCACCAGCGCCGCGTCGCAGCGATGGAAGTCCGCGCCCGCCGACGCCTCCTGGACCGCGCGGTTGCCCACGCTCCGGCCCCGGCGCTTCGCCTGCACGGCGACGCGGACGCCGTCGCGCTCCGCCGTCAGGTCGGCGCCGAAGTCGCCGCGCCGATGAGGCCCTTCGACCCGCCACCCCGCCCGCCGCACCCGCTCGGCCACGTAGTCCTCGAAGCCCGCGCCGCTCATCGCGTCGATCTGCGCGAGGGACGCGCGCCCGAGCCGGAGCCGCCGCACCGTCGCCCCGACGACGACCGCCGCCACGACCGCGGGCGCGGCGAACCGCAGCACGCGCCTCCCGACCGGATCGAACGCGACCCGGAGGAGCGCCGCCAGAGCGACGACCCACGTCGCGACTTTGAGCCCGCGTCCGAGTCCCACGGCCGAAGTGTAGGCGCGGGGGCGGACGCGGCTTCGACGCGCGAGGGTGTTAAATCGACGCCGTGCCGGACGTCGCGGACCACGCCGAACCGTCCTCCGTCGCCGCGCCGTCGGGCGCGCCGGTCGACGGCGTTTTCGACGGGCCGCGGAGGCGCCTCGCCGCGGCGCTCGTGCTCGGCGTCCTCGCCGTCGCGCCCTCGCTCGCGACGTACGCCTGGATGGACGCGAACGGGTTCTTCGTCCGTCCGTTGAGCAGCGACGCCGCTTACTACCGCATCGACGCCCTGAAGATCCGCTGCGGGTACGACGCGGGAGGCGTCCTCGGGTGGTTGCAGGCGGGCCTCGAACATTCGCGACCGCACCCGCCGACGGTTCCGATGGGCGCGGCCCTGGTCGCGGCGCTGACCGAAAGCGCCGGCGTCTCGCAGTTCGCCGCGTGGCTGTCCATTCAGCTCTACGGCGTCCTCTACGTCGTCGGCGCCTATCGACTGGCGCGGAACTTCCTCGGCCGCCGCGGCGCGCTATGGACGGCGTTCTTCGCCGCGAGCCTGCCCCAGGCCGTCGGCGGGCTCCGCCCCTTCTATCCGCAGTGGCCGATGTGCGCGGCGCTGGTCTGGGCGTTCGACGCGATCGTCCGCACGGACGGCTTCACGCGTTTCCGCGCGACGGCGTGGTTCGGCTTCGTCGCGGGCGCGGCGACGATGGTGAAGATGCTCGCTCCGCTGTACTTCGGCGGCGCGTGCCTCGCCGCGCTGTGGATCGGGCTCCGTCGCCCGGGCGCGCGCGGAAAGGTTCTACGGAACGTCGCGGTCGGGGCGCTCGTCGCCGCGGCGGTGATCGCTCCGTGGTACGGCCGCCACTACGCGTCGACGCTTCAGTACACCCGCGAAGTCACGGGCGACGAAGGGTTGGAGCTGTTCTCGGGCGGCGTCGGCCGGTGGTCGCCGTTGCGGTGGGTCTATCACCCGTTCCATTTCCTGCACGGCGTCCTAGGGCCCTGGGTGGCGGCGGTCGCCGTCGGCGTCGGCGTCGCGCGGGCGGTCGAAGCGTTGGACGCACGGGCGTCGCACGGGCGCGCGACGCGGTCCCCGAGACGCCTCGGCGACGCCGCCCGGGTTCTCATCGCCGCTCCGATCGCGGCGTACGCGCCGCTCACGCTCGGGCAGATCGCGGCGTACGGCTTCTACACGGCGCCGTACTCCGTCCTCGGCGCCCTTGCGCTGACCGTCGCCGCGACGCGGTTGCGAGCCGCGCCGGTCCGGGTCGCCGCCTTCGCCGCCCTCGCGGTCTGCGCGCTCGGCCACCATCTGCTCGCCGCGCGCGACTACCACCAGGTGCTGCGCGTCGATCCGCCGAGGATCCGCCTCGGCGCGTCGACGCCGGCGTTTCTGGGGTACGCGCTCGAACGCGTGCCGCGGATCGACGTGGACAACGGCCTCTCGATGTTCGCGATGCTGGGAGGCGCGCGTCCCGCCTACGGCGTCGAACATTGGCCCGTCGAGGAGTTCGCCGAGCAGATCTTCCGCAACGCTCCGCGGCGGCGACCGCGGGTGCTGCACACGGCGGCGCCGGTCGCCGAACCTCCTTTCCTCGGCCAGCCGCAGATGGAGTACGAGGCGACTCTCCGCGGGCGCGAGCTGGCCTGGACGCGCGGCCGCGACTTCATCCGCGACGTCAAGTCGCCCGAAGAAGCGCGCGAGCGCCTCGCGTCGCACGACTTCGTGATCGTGGACGAGCGCGTGCTCCCCACGCTCGACGAAAAATACGTCCGCATTCCCGCCGACGAGCTCTTCCAGCCGACCGCGCTCATTCCGCCGCTCTTCCCGCTGTCGCACATCCTTCAGGAGCTGCGGTCCGCCGACTGCGAGGTCGAGATTCTCGAACAGGTCCGCGCCACGCCGCGCGCCCGGGTCACCCTGCTCAAGGTCGCGGCGAGGGGAACCCGGCGCGGGCCTCAGCCGGAGTCGACGCTCGAGCGCGAGGACGTGCTTCGCACGTCGGTGGAATTCGCCAACGGCTGGACCCTGGTCGGCGTCGCCTCGGGTCCGGCCGCCCCCGACCGGTTGCGCGTGGTCGCGTATTTCCGACGCGACAGGCGCGCCGAGTTGCCCGCGGAAGTGACGGCGTACTTCCTCGTAGGCGGTCGGAGCGTCGCGTCCGCACGCGAGGAGATCCTCGACGCGGGCGCGCCGCCCGACGCCGAGCGCCCGCTCTTCGCGGTCACTCTCGACCTCGCGCCTCCTCCCTCCGCGCGATCCGGCGCGATGATCCAGATGCGCCTCGCCAGCGCTTTCCCCGACCACTACAAGGGTTGGGCTCAGGTCCGCGCGTCGACGTTGAAAAAGCACGGCGCGGCGTCGGTGGAGATCCCGCTTTCGAGCGTCGAGGCCCGGCGCCTCGCCGAAGCGCCTCCCGCGTCGCGACCGGCCTCGCGCGCCGCGAGCCGCGCGGCGACGTCGCGCCCCGCCGCCTCCCGCCCGACGTCGACGCGGCCCGCGTCCCGTCCGGCGCCGCCGAAGTGACGGCGCGGAGGGCGTCCGCCGCCCATGGCGCGGGTCGCCACCTTCGTCGGTCCCGCGGCGGCTCGTAGCATCCCCGCTCGCCCATGCCGGACCCAGTCATCGCCCGCGAGGTCGCCCGCCGGCGGACCTTCGCCATCATCTCCCACCCCGACGCGGGCAAGACGACGCTTACCGAGAAGTTCCTGCTCTACGGCGGGGCCATCGCCGAGGCCGGCGCGGTGAAGGCGCGGCGCACCGGCAACTACGCGCGCTCAGACTGGATGGAGATCGAGCGCGAGCGCGGCATCTCCGTCGCCTCGACGGTGCTCGTCTTCGACTACCGCGGCATGCGCGTCAACCTGCTGGATACGCCCGGCCACCAGGACTTCAGCGAGGACACTTACCGCGTGCTGAGCGCCGTCGACTCCGCGGTGATGCTGCTCGACGGCGGGCGCGGCGTGCAGGAGCAGACCGAGAAGCTGTTCCTCGTCTGCAAGAAGCGCGGCATCCCCCTCTTCACCTTCATCAACAAGATGGACCGCCCGGCGCGGGAGCCGCTCGACCTGCTCGATCAGATCGAGAAGACGCTGGGGGTCGCCGCCACGCCCGCCACCTGGCCCATCGGCAACGGCGCGAGCTTCGAAGGGGTCTACGACCGCGTCACGAAGAAGGTGCATCTCTTCGAGCGCGTGCGCAAAGGCGCCGAGGAGGCGACGCTCTCGGTGTACGACGCCGACGATCCCGCGCTCGCCGATCTGATCGACTCGACGCTGATGGCGAAGCTCGCCGAGGACCGCGAGCTTCTCGACGGCGCGCTGCCCGAACTCGACGCGGAGATGATCCGCGCGGGCTACCTCACGCCGGTGTACTTCGGGTCGGCGATGACGAACTTCGGCGTCGAACTGTTTCTCAACGCCGTGCTGGATCAGGCGCCGCCGCCGTCGCCGCGCGCGGTCGCGCAGGGCACGGTCGACCCGACGTCGGACCGATTCAGCGGCTTCGTCTTCAAGATTCAGGCGAACATGAACCGCGCGCATCGCGACCGCGTCGCCTTTCTGCGCGTGTGCTCGGGCCGCTTCGAGCGCGGCATGAACGTGAAGCACCCGCGCCTCGGCCGCGAGGTGCGGCTCACGCACCCGCACGCGCTGTTCGCGACCGAGCGCACCACGATCGACGACGCCTACGCCGGCGACGTGGTGGGCCTGGTCAACTCGGGCCTCTTCCAGATCGGCGACACCGTGCACACCGGCGAAGCGGTGCGCTTCGAGGACATCCCGCGGTTCTCGCCCGAGCATTTCGTGGAGACGCGGCCGGCGTCGCCTTCGAAGCAGAAGGGCTTCCGCAAAGGCCTCGAGTCGCTCGCCGCGGAGGGCGTGGTGCAGCTCTTCTTCCCGCGCACCGGTCGGCGCGAACCGGTGCTGGGCGCCGTCGGCCCCCTTCAATTCGACGTCGTGAAGGCGCGCATGGAGGAGGAGTACGACACGCCTTTGGTGATGGAGAAGATGCCGTACTCCCTCGCGCGCTGGGTGGAGCGAAAGGACCTTGCGACCCTCGAGCTCCGCGACATGCCGATCCTCGAGGACGCGGAAGGGCGCCTCGTGACCCTCTTCCGCAGCGACTGGGAGCTTCGCTACTTCGTCGAGACCTACCCCGCCGTCAAGCTCGCGTTCACGTCCGGCGCGGCGGTCGACGCCGCGCCCTGAGCGGCGCCGAGACCGCGGAGCGACGTGCCGAGGGGGCGCAGCCCCCGAGGACGCGCCCGCACGGTCGGTCTGCGGCCGACAGGGCGCGGCGGAAGACCGACAGGAGTCCGACGTCGACGGTCTCTGCGCGGCGGGCGTCCGGAAGATCCCGGCCGCCGCAAGGCCGGCGCCGCTATCCGTCCGTCGCGTTCGCGTTCGAAGGGCACTGCTGATCCAGCGCGGCCCCGGGCGCCGCGCCGGACCGGTCGACCATGCAATCGACGAAACGCGCGGCGGCCGGCGGCGGCGTGACGCTGACGCCCGCCCGCGGCGGGCCGGTCTCCATCTCCACCCGCACCTCGACGACCTGCACGGCCGCCAGGATCTCGCCCCACGCGTGACCGCAGAGGCGAAGCGCGAGCACCGAGCCGTGAGCGCCTCGAGCGCCCGAGAGAAGGTTGACGTCTCCGAAATCGACGGGCTCGACGTACACGGCGCCGGTCCGACCGCCCACGCGCACATAGATCCGGTTCCTCGATCCGTGGACGAACGGGATGGCGGAGAGGTTCGACACCTGCACGGGGATGGAAACGGGAGTCCCCGGAGGCGGGAGGTCGAACTCGATGGGCGTGAGGTACGGAGGATTGACCGACGGCGGGATCTGCTGGCCGTCCGGCGGCGGTTCGTGATGTTCCGGCACGGCGACCGTCGGGACCGGAGGTTCGAGCACCTGTCGCGTCGGCGCGACGAGGGTCGGCGAACCCAACGACACCAGCGCGCCGCCGCGCAACACCGCCGCTCCCAGGCGAGTCAGCCCCCGCGCCTCCACGATGATCGACGCTTCGTCGCCGTCGGCGAGCGCGACCGGCGGCGCCTCGACGCAGACGGTGCGGGCGCCGCGAAGGAGTTCGCGAGCCGACGCCTCCGTGAGCCGCATCCGCCAGGAAACGCCGCGCGGCGTGCGCACCGTGATCGATCCTTCGGGATCGTGCGGCTCCGCCGCCGGACTGACGAACGGCGCGAGGTCGACGCACAACCTTCCGTCGACGATGCGCGCCGCCTGCGGACGCAGCGCCGAAACAGGGAAATCGGCGGCCGCACCGGGAGGCGGACGGAACTCCTGCGTCGCACCGCAGCCGACGCCGAAGATCGCGGTCGCCGTCAACGCGGCGGCGATCGCGCCGCGACGCACGACGCCGGGCGCCGCCTTTCGCAGGATGGCGTTCATACCCCTTCTCCCGCGGGCCGTTCGCCCGCTTCGATCACGTGCGGTCGAGCGCCTTGAGCGCGTCCGCGACGTCCTCGAGGATACCCGCAAGCCATGCGGCCTCCGCGGCGTCGCCCGGACGCGCGTCGCCTGCGTCGAGACGGGCGCGCAACGCGTCGTGGTCGCGGCGCAGCGCGCTGTCGGCCGCCGCCGCGCGCCTGAGCAGCTCCAGGACTTCTGCCCGCGCCGCATCGTCGCCGTCCGCGACCGCAGCGGACCGTATCAGGCCGATCGCGGCGTCGGCGTAGGCCGGCCCTCGAAATCCGTGCTTCGCCGCGGCGACCGCCGCCCTGCACGCCGCCTCGCGCAACCGCCGACGTTCCCCCGCGTCGCCCCCGACCGCCGCGACTTTCCCCAGGCCGTCGCACGCGCTGTACCACCAGTGAAGCCACACCACGGCCGAGCGATCGACGTGCGGAACGCCGACGCACGCCTCGGCGAAACGCTCGAAGCGTCGCGCCAGCAGCTCGAACGCCTCCTTGCGCGCCGCAAGCGGCCGGTCGGCGGCGCCGGGGCCCGCCGCCGCCCCGACTTCCCGGGCCACCCAACAAGACGCTGCGCGCGCGAATCCGGGGGCGCCGACGAGCGTCGTCCAACCGTCCGGCCGCCTGAGCGCCGCGTCGAACAGCGCCGCGGCCGCACGGAAGCGCTCGGGGGCCTGCCCGGCGCGCTCGACTTCGTCTTCGCCGCGCCAGGGAGTCGCCGACAGCGCGTCGCAGATCCACGCGAAAGCGGCGGGCTCGTCGTCGAGCAACGCGTCGAGCGCGGCCCACGCCCGTCCTGCGCGCTCCTCGCGGTCGGGCGCGCCCGGCGCCTCCGCTTCACAGAACGCGAGCGCGACGCGCGTCGCCTTCATCGCGACGCCGCTCGACCTCGGGAGGCTCGGAAGATCGACGAGGTCGAGCCCATGCCGCGCCGAGGCGTAGTCGCCGCGCTCGAAGTCGATCCGGATCTTGAGACAGCGCAGCAGCGTACGGGCTTCGCGCGGGCGCGCCGGGCGGAGAAGCCTGAGCTCGGCCTCCCGCGCCCAACGTCCGACGCGCTCCCACCGCATCGTTCGATCGCGCCCTCGCATCCGATCGGCGTGTGCGAACAACGCGCAGCCGAGGGCGGCGTCGTCCACTGCGGCGTCGGCGGGATGGATCGCCGCGAGGCGGGCGTCGGCGTCGGCGCCTTGCGCGGCGTCCGCGACGCCGCGCGCCGCCAGGGCCGACGCCAGCGCCCAATGACGCACGTCGCGCGCGCCCGGCGGCACCCGTTCGACGGCGCGGGCGGACGCGTCGAAGTCGAAACCGACGAACGCCGTGAACGCGACCGCCGCAAGCAGGTCGCCGCAACGCCCGGGGACCAGGGGCAACGCCCGCTCGGCCGCGGTGCGATATCGGCGATGGCCGGCGTCTTTCCCCTGCAGGGTCAGCGCCTGCGTCGTCACCGCCTCGTCGGCGAACGCCGGGGCCGTCGCATGCAGCGTCGCCCGCACTCGGGCTTCGAGGGCGGGATCCCCCGCGCCCGCGCCGAGCGCGGCCAGCGCGACCTCCCACAACGAAAGGAGCGACGCGCCGCGGGCGTCGACCGCCGCCTGGGCGGCGTCCAGCGCGGCGACGACCTCCGGGGGCGCCGGCGCCGGCGCCGCGCCGCGAAAGAGGCCGGAGCCGGCGCCGAAGATCGCCAGCGCGGCGGCCGTCGCGATCGGCGCCGCCGTCGCGAGGCGGCGGCGTTTCGCGCCGGCGGCTTCGGAGCCGAGACGCAGGAATCCCTCGAGGGCTTCGGCGAGCGCATCGCCGTCGGCGTAGCGGTCGGCCGGATTCTTGGCCAACGCGCGGGCGAAGATCGGGCGGAGCGGCGCCAGGGCGCGCGACGAGAGAGGCTCGGCGGTCGGCGGCGCCTCGAAGGCGATGCGCCGAAGGACCTCGGCCGGCGCGCCGTCGGGCGACGTCGCGCGGCGGCCGGTCAACAACTCGAAGAACGACGCGGCGA
>DASPNK010000504.1:0-3353 GCA_035626575.1 Planctomycetota bacterium
GCCGCGCTGGTCAAGCGCACCGACGCGGCGATGCTGCCCATCGAGATCCAGCGCCTCGCGCTGTGGGACGACCGCGAGTTCCGGCGCTACGTGCGCAAGGCGACCGTGGTGCGGCTCCGGGAAGGCGGGCGCGGCCCGCGCGAGTTCTTCAATCCGCGCGCCGCGCTGGTGTTCGACCGCGGCGCGCTGAGCCCCGAGCACGCCGCGGCGATGGTCGAGCAGAGCTTCGAGCGCGGGGTGATCGGCGACGGCCTGCGCGTCGCGGGGCCCATCCGCGTCGACGGCGCGCGGTGGGGCGGGCTCTACCTCTCCGCGGCCGACCCCGCGCGCGAGGTCCGCACCTACGACCCGGTGCGGCTGCTCGGCGACGTCGCGGTCATCGCCGCGCTCGCCACCGTCGTCTCGCTGGCGGCGCTCTACCTCTTCCTCGCGCGGAACGTGGTGCGACCGCTCGAAGACCTCGGAGGCGTCGCCGCCGCGTTCGCCGCGGGCGACGTCTCGCGCCGCGTGCGCACCCTCGACCGCGGCGACGAGATCGGGCGCACGCTCGCGGCGGTGAACGGCATGCTCGAGCTCGTCCAGGACTACCGGGCGAATCTGGAGCGACGCGTCGCCGAGCAGCTCGACGTCATCTCGCGGAAGAACCGCGAGCTTGCGCTGGCGCAGCGGCTCGCGGCGACGGGCACGCTGGCGGCGGGCGTCGCGCACGAGATCAACAACCCGCTGGCGGGCATGCTCAACGCGGTCGGTCGCCTGAAGCGGGCGGCGTCCGACGACGCCCGCCGCGAGAAGTACCTCGCGCTGCTGGAGGAGAATATCGAGCGCATCGGCGCGATCGTACGGCGGCTGCTCGACCTTTCGCCCCGCCGCGCCGAGGCGGGGCCGGTCGACCTCGGGGACCTCGCGCGCAGCACGCTCGAGCTGGTGCGCTTCCGCGCCGAGAAACAGGGCGTCGCGCTCGACCTCGACGTGCGGCCGACGCCCGTCGTCCTCGGCGACCGCCACGAGCTGTCGCAGGCGCTCCTGAACCTCGTCATCAACGCGCTCGACGCGTGCCCGAAAGGTGCGCGGGTCTCGGTGCGCGTCGGCGAGGAGGACGGCGCGGCGGCGCTCGACGTCGTCGACGACGGCCCGGGGATGTCCCCCGACGTCCAGGCGCGGGCCTTCGACCTTTTCTTCACCACCAAAGAGGCGGGGAAGGGGACGGGGCTGGGCCTCGCCGCCGTGCACCACGCCGTGACGGCTTCCGGCGGCGCGGTGCGCCTCGAATCGGAACCGGGCCGCGGGACCGCGGTGCGGATCCGGCTGCCCGCCGCCGGGGGGCTCGCGCGGTGAACGTCGGCGTCTCCGTCGCGATGGTCGCGGCGCTGCTGGGCTTCGCCTTCTTCAACGCCGCGGAGACCGCCGCGTTCACGCTGGAGCCCGGCGACCTCGACGCGCTCCGCAAGCGGCGCCCTCGCACGGCCGCCGCGCTCGACGCCCTGTTCCGGGACCGCCGGCGCGTCCTCGTTTCGGTGCTGCTCGGCAACCTGCTGGTGAGCGTGCTCTTCTTCAATCTCGTCCAGGCGTCGGCGACCGCGCTCTCCGGCGCCGTGCGCCCCGTGTTCGAAGCGACGGCCCTCGTCGCGTTCATCGTGCTCGGCGAGATGGCGCCGAAGACCGTCGCGCTGCGCGCCCCCGCGCGTTTCGCCGAGCGCACCGCGGCGCCGCTCGGGTGGGTCGTGCGGCTCCTCGCCGTGCCGGGCGCCGCCTTCGCCGCCGCGGCGCGCGGCCTGCGGGGGATGTGGCGCGCGCGGGAGGAGGAGGGCGACCTCGCGCCCGCGGAGCTCGCCAGCCTCCTCGCGGTCGCCGCGAAGCGCGGCGCGCTGGGCGAAGACGAGATGGGATGGCTGCGCGAGCTGGTCCTCCTCGCCGAGGTCCGCGTCCGCGAGGTGATGACGCCCCGCGTCGAAGCGACGGCGTTCGACCTCGCCGGAACGCGCGACGATTTCGTCGCGCTCTTCCGCGCCGCGCACCGCAACAAGATCCCGGTCTTCGAGGGCTCGGTCGACCGATTGACCGGGTGGCTCGACGCCAAGGAGGTCCTCGGCGCGCCCGACCGACCGCTCCGGGACCTGGTGAAGCCGCTCGGGTTCACGCCCGAATCGGCGACCGCCGCCGACGCGCTGGCGCTACTCAAGCGCACGGGCGGCCGCATGCTCGCCGTCGTCGACGAGTACGGCGGCTTCGAAGGCCTCGTCACGCGCGAGGACCTCGTCGAGTGCGTGTTCGGCGACCTCGCCGACGAGACGGACCAGGTGACCGAAGCGGTGCGCGAGACCGCGCCGGGACGGTTCCTCGTCGACGCAGGCCTGCCGGTGACGGAGTCGCGTCGCGTGTTCGGGTTCGCCGGCGTGGCCGGCGGCGCGTCGACCCTCGGCGGCCTCGTGCTGCGGACGTTGAAGCGGCTGCCGCGGGTCGGCGACGAAGTGCGGCTCGGGCGCACGGTCGTGCGCGTGGCCTCGGTCCGCGGGCGCACCGCGTCCAAGCTCTGGGTGCGGCACGTCGAAACGCCCGAAGCGTCGGACGACGACGCGGACGGCGGGGAGGCGCGCCGGTGACGCTCCTGCTCGCCGCGGCCGCGGTGATCCTGCTCATGTTCCTGAGCAGCCTCTGCTCGGGGATGGAGACCGGCTTCTACGCGCTCGACCGCGTCCGGCTGCAGCTCCGCGCCGAGGAGGGCGACGGCCGCGCCCGCCGCCTTCTCGTCGCCGCGGCGCGACCCGCCGTCGCGGTCTGCGCGCTGCTGCTCGCCAACAACGTCGTCAATTACTTCGTGTCGGACGCCGCGAGCGCCTTGCTCGACGGCGTCGCGCCGTCGTCGGGCGGCGTGCTCCGGCAGGTCCTCGACACGCTGGCCGTGACGCCGTTCCTTTTCGTGCTCGGAGACCTCGCGCCGAAAGACGCCTTCCTCCGCGCGCCCACGCGCCTCATGCTCCGCTTCGAACCGTTCTTCCGGCTGATCCTCGCCGCCTTCGGCCCCGCCGCCGCGCCGTTCCTCTGGCTCGGCCGGAAGATCGGCGGCGAAGGCGCCGGGCTCGCGCGCGAAGAGACGGTGTTCGAGCGCGCGGCGCTCGGCCGCCTCCTCACCGAAGAGGAGGAGGTCGCCGGCCTGAGCCCCGCCCAACGCGACTTCGCCAAGCGCGTGCTCCGCCTGCGGACGGTCCGCGTGGCGGACCGCATGACTCCCGTCAAGGCGGTGGCCGCGGTGCGGCTCGACGCGAGAGCGTCGGAGATCGCCGCCCTCGGCGCCGCGGTGAAGCGGTCGCGGCTGCCGGTCTGGGCGCCGGGCGGTCGGATCTTCGCGGGGTACG
>DASPNK010000505.1:0-3418 GCA_035626575.1 Planctomycetota bacterium
CGTCGAGGCGCACGCGGGCCACGAGCGACGCGCCGTCCCACGCGAGGCGCAGGCGCACGTCGCCGCCGGCGAACGTCCGCGCCACGACGCGCACGGGCGTTCCTCCCGTCGCGCCGCCGTCGTCGCCGACGCGCAGTCGCACCGTCTCCGGCCGCACCGCGAGGTCGCAGGCGCCGCGCGGCGCCGCCGGGTCGACGGCGAAGCGCGCCTCGTGCGCTTCGGCGACTCCCGGCGCGGTCACCGCGCCGCGCAGCACCTCGGCGCCGCCGAGGAAGCGCGCGACGAACGCGGTCGCGGGGCGCGCGTACACCTCCTCCGGCGGACCCGACTGCACGCGCTCGCCCGCGCGGAGGACGTGCAGGACGTCGGCGAGGGCGAGCGCCTCCTCCTGGTCGTGAGTGACGTAGAGGGCCGCGCGTCCGAGCCGCTTGAGGAGCGCGCGCAGTTCGTCGCGGGTCGACTTCCTCAGCTCGGCGTCGAGATTCGACAACGGCTCGTCGAGCAGGAGGAGGGGAGGCTCGATCACCACCGCGCGCGCCAGGGCGACGCGCTGCTGCTCGCCGCCGGAAAGCTCGTCGAGCCGGCGCGCGCCTTTGTCGCCGAGGCGCACCGCCTCCAGCGCGGCGGCGACGCGGCGCCGCAGCTCGTCGCCGCGCACGCCGCGCGCCTTGAGGCCGTAGGCGACGTTCCCCGCCGCGTCGAGGTGCGGGAACAGCGCGTAGTGCTGGAAGACGACGCCGAGGCCGCGCGCCTCCGGCGGCGCCGCCGTGACGTCGCGCCCGCCCTGGAGGATGCGGCCGGCGTCGGGGCGCAGCAGTCCGGCGGCGAGCCGGAGCGTGGTGCTCTTGCCGCAGCCGGACGGACCGACGACCACCGCGATCTCGCCCGGAGCGACCTTCAGGTCGAGGCGCTTGAGGCCCCCGCCGCGCGGCCACGTCCTGGACACGCCCTCGAAGACGAGCGCGTCCGCGGTCACCGCCGGCCGGTCCTCCGCGAGAGGATCTCCTCTTCGAACCGCCTCATCCAACCGGGCGTCTTCTCGGCGAGCACGGTCGCGTCGACGGCGAGCGGCGTCCACGGGAAGTCGCGGACGTCGGGGTCGAGCTTCGCGCGGTCGAAGCTCGGGCGCACCGGGATGCGCTGATGACGCTCGGCGAGCGCGGCGAGCGCTTCGAGCGTGTTGACGTGTTCGTAGAAGGCGCGGGCGTCGGCGTTCGCGGCGCCGCGCGGCGTCACGGCGATTCCGTCGACGACGGTGGGCGTCGGTTCCGCGAACGGCGCCGGGAGGAAGCGGTACCCCTTCTCCTGGCCTTTACCCTTCCGCTGGAAGATCAGGTCGGTCAAGTTCCACACCGTCAGGGCGGCGGGGCCCTTTTCGAGGGCTTCGAACAGCAGCTCGGGCGACCCTTCGTACGCGCGGACGTTGCGGTCGAGCGCCGCGAGCCGATTGAAGCCCTCGTCCTCGGACGGCGCAGCGGCGACGACCGCGGCGAAGACCGTGCGAAGTCCGCCGGAGGCGGACGGTTCACGCAGGACGATCCGATCTTTGAAGCGCGGATCTCCGAGTTCGACGAGGGTGGTCGGCAACTCCTCCCGCGAGATCCGGTCAGGATGAAAGCCGAGGACCATCGGGAGCCAGAAGCACCCGGACCATCGCCACTCGGCGTCGTGCGGCGGCGATTCTTCGCCATAGGTCGGCCGGTAAGGAGCGAGCAGGCTCTCGCGGGCCGCCGTCGTCAGCGTGGCGGCGTCGGCGCCCCACCAGACGTCGCACTGCGGCGCGGCGCGTTCGGCACGCATGCGGTCGAGGGCCAGCTGGGGCGAAAGGTACGACCACACCACGTCCACCTGCGGATGCGCGGCTTCGAACGACCGTTCGAACTCCGTGAGGATGTCGCCCGCGTGCGCCGAGTAGACGACGAGGGGGCGGCGGTCGTCGCCGCGCCCGCATGCGACGAGGGCGCCGACGACGAGCGTGCCGAGAACGCTCCTCAAGGTGCGACGCATGGCCGCGCAACTTACCAACCGGGTGCGTGCCGGCTCGTCCGAGGCCGGTCAGCGCGCGGCGGGGGCGGTCATCGCGCGACGCCGCGCCGCGCGCGGCGCGGCGTCGTCGAGCGCGACGCGGCCGGCCGCGTCGCGGCGGACGCCGAGGTCCTCGAGTCCGGCGGCGACGTCGGGGAAGGCCGCCGAGGCGAGCGCGGCTTCGCAGAGTCGACGGAGCGGCACGGCGGGAGCGATCGCGTCGAACGCGACGAAAAGCTCCTGCCTCGACAGCGGGCGCGGCGCCGCCCCGTGCCGCGCGGCGAGCTCGCGCAGGAGGTCGTCCAGGGACGTGCGGTCGCCGGAGGCGTCGCGCAGCGCGAGGTCGCAGCGCAACGCGACCGCCGCGCCGGACCAGTACACGCGGTGGTACGCGTGAACGGCGTCCATCGTCGCGCTCAGCGCGTCGAGGGTCTCGCCGCGGTCGTCGGCGCGCCCGCGGTCGAATCCGTCGAGCAGCGCGCGCCACGTTTCGATTTCCGTGCGCGCGCCGATGCGCGCACGCACCAGCTCGGTCGCGTATTGCGTGAAGCCTTCGTCGAACCACGCCTCGCCCCGCGCGGTCGGAGGAAGTCCGAGGTGCAGGATTTCGTGCACCGCCACACAGTCGTCCTCCAGCCGCGCGAGCGACGCTCCCGGCGCGCGCTGAAGGACCACGGCGCCGCCGCCCCCGCGAAACGCCATGCCGAAGGAGAAGACGTCGCGCCCGAAGCCGCCCGGCACGACGATCACGCGGAGCCGCGGCGCCGCGAGGCGGCCGTAGAGCGCGACGGCGCCTTCGACCGAGCGCCGGATCCACGGCGTCATCGCATCGACGTCCCGCGCCGCGGCGCCGAGGCCGGCGACGACGACGTCGAGTCCGTCGACGTCGAACGACGCGGGCTCGCGTTCGACGAGCGCCCACCGGGCGCCGAAGGCGTCGGCCGACGCGGGTCGCGCGAGAACGCGTCGAACGCCGCCCCGCGCCGTCCGTCGCGGGGGCTCGACGTCGGGCCAGGGCGTCACGAGATGCACGCCGGCCGGGAGGTCGATCGTCGCCTTCGCGTCGCCTTCGCGGCGCAGGCGCGGGCGGAGCCACAGCAGCTCCGGCGAAAAGACCAGCTCGCGCCCGGCGCGCCACGGATCGGCGAAGCGGCCGCGCCGCTCCGCAAGGGCGTCGAGCGGCACGCGGTAGGCGACGGCGTCGGGCCCGGCGGGCCGGAGGTCGCGCACGATCTCCGCGAGGCGCGGCTCTTCCGCCTCAAGATCGCCCGCGGCGAGCCCGGGGACGCGGACGACGACGTCCAGCGTCGCGGCGTCGTCGGACAGCACGGCGTCGTAGCGGACCGCGGGCCCGGCGCGGACGACCTCCGGCGACGGCGCTCCGCCGTCGTCG
>DASPNK010000506.1:0-2534 GCA_035626575.1 Planctomycetota bacterium
GACCGCATCCCTTCCCGGTGCGACGCCCGCCATGCGCCGCTCGGGGATGCGGACCACGAGGCGCAGCGGGTCGGCGTCGACGAGGCGATAGAGCGGCGCGCCGACCGCGACGTAGTCGCCCGTCGCGACGAGCCGCTCCGCGACCTGCCACACCGGCGCGCTCGGCGGGGCGCGGTGGACGACGTCCCGGAGGCGCTCTTCCGCGGCGTCCAGCTCCGCGCGTCGCGTGCGCGCCTGGGCGAGATCGGCGCGCACGAGCAGCAGCGCGCCGCGGCGTCGGCTTTCCGCCACGTCCCGCGCGGCGCGGAGGTCGGCGAAGTCCTGGTCGCTGATCAGAGGCGGCGTCCGGCGGTGAAGCGTCGCCGCCCGCTCGAATCGCGCCGCCGCGTTCTCCGCCTCGAGCCGCGCGCTCTCCACGGAAGGGATCTTCTCGAGGTCGACGTCGCCGTCGGGCAACGCGTCGAGGCCGAGCTTCGCGAGGCTCTCCTCCAGCGCGCGGCGCCGCTGGTCGCGGACGAGCACGTAGTCGACGTCGTCGACTTTGGCGAGGACCGCGCCGGCTTCGATGCGGTCGCCCGCTTCGGGGCCGACGGCGACGATGCGACCGGCGACCTCGGCGCCGACGGTGGCGACGTCGTCGGCCCGGAAGGAGCCCTGCGCCCGCACCATGCGCGGAGCGCTCCGGGTCTCGACCGTCGCGAACCGCACGGCGACCGGCGGCCCCGCGGGCGCGCCGCGGCTCTCGGGCGCCGGCCGATCGCCGCCGCCGTTCACGCCGCGCCGCGCGGGCTCGGCCTTCGCGCCGACGCCCTCGGACGTCGCGGCGCCGTCGCATCCGGGACCCGCGGCGGCGAGCAGCACGCAAGCGGCGAAAGCCGCCTGCCGGCGCGACGTGCGGCCGGCCGTGCGCGCCGCTCCGGCCCGCCGACACTTCTGAAGACTCATCATCCGTGGAACGCGACCCGAAGCCGCTCCGCGAGTCTACGAACGTCGCGGGACCGGACTTTCGTTCATCGACGGCCGCGGGAACGGCGACGCCGGCGCGCGGATTCGAGGTGCCCGCCGGCGGCGTTCGACTGCGGAAAATCCCGGCATCGAGGGTGCTGCGGACTTCGAGCGCGGGTCGCGGTCTATAAGCAGTCGTTCGTCCGCGTCGGCCGGGCGACGCTCGAGGCATGCGCAAGGCCTTCCGTCGCGGCCTTCTGCTCGCGGCACTGTCGCCCGGGCTCGTGGTGCTCGGCTGTTACGGCATGCGGTCGACGCACGGCGGCGGCATGACTCCGTTCGCGCCGCCGCGCGAGGTCCATCCGTCGGACGTCGCGGTCTCTGGCGGCTATCGGATCGAGGTGGTGGCGACCGGGCTGCCGTTCCCCACCGGGGTCGCATTCGACGGCGAGGGACGGCCCTGCGTCGTCGAGTCCGGGGACGCGTACGGCGGGCGCCCGGTCGCCGCCCGTTTCGACCCCGCCGGGACCTCGCCTTCCGTCGTCGACTTCGGCGTCCTGTTGCAAACGCCGAACGCGACGCCGCACCAGGACGTCGCGGCGAAGCTTCCCGATGCTGATCGCCGCGCCTCTCGCCGACGGCGCGAAGGCCTTCGCGAACCGCTGCGACACGTGTCACCCGGGCGGCGAAGCCGGCCTCCTGAGGCGGTCGGGCGTCCGAAACCGCCGATTCGTTTCCGAACGACGCCGCGATCCCGTACGGTCGTCCCGGCGAGGCGCCGAAACGCCCTCGTCCGGAGGCGTCATGCCCGTCCCCTTCCGCAACCGCCCCGTGCGCGCCGCGTTCCTCGTCGTCGCTTTCGCGACCGCCGGATCGGCGCAATCGCCGTTGTTCACCACCGACGTCTACGACGTTCCTCCGGACCATCGACTGCGGCGGGTCTTCGACGCCGACGGCGACGGGGACCTCGACGTGCTCGCGCATCGATTCGAGGGCTTCGTGTTCGGCACGGTCCGCATCCTCTGGAACGAAGGCGACGGGCGCTTCGGAGCGCGGACGCCGTCGATCGCGACGCCCGCGACGGATCTGCTCTCGGCCGGAGGCGCGTTCGGCGACTTCGACGGCGACGGGGACGACGACGCGTTCGGTCGCGTCGCGGCCTCCGCCGTGGGCTTCCTGCGCAACGACGGCGGCGGCGCGTTCTCGACGCCTCCGGCGTCGGCGCCGCTGCCGCTGCCGATCGCGGTTTCCAACGCGACGGCGTTCGCGGCCGATTTCGACGCCGACGGCAAGATCGACGTGGCGTTCTCTTCGGTCGTCGGCGGCGCCGTCCTCGCGTCGGGCCTGTGGCTCCGAACCGGGTCGTTCACGTTCGTCGCCGGCGCGCCGCTGCCGTTGCCGCCCGGTTACGCCGTCGTCGCCGCCTATGCGGCGAACGGCGACGGCCTCCCCGATCTGCTGGCGGCGGCCCCGCTCGGACCCGCGACGCCGGCGGGAATGCCCTTCGCGTTTCTCCCGCTCGTCAATCTGGGCGGCGGAGTGTTCGCCCCGGGCGTCGTCGTTCAGGGGCCGCCCGAGTTCGCGTCGGC
>DASPNK010000507.1:0-11762 GCA_035626575.1 Planctomycetota bacterium
ACAACGTGGACTTCCAGGAGTTCATGATCATGCCGACCGGCGCCGGCTCGTTCCGGCAGGCGCTGCAGTGGGGCGCGGAGATCTTCCACCACCTGAAGAAGATCCTGACCGAGCGCAGGCTCTCGACCGCGGTCGGCGACGAAGGCGGCTTCGCGCCGAACCTGCGCTCCAACGGGGAGGCCCTCGACCTGATCATGGCGGCGATCGAGAAGGCCGGCCGCACGCCGGGCGAAGACGTCGAGATCGCGCTCGACTGCGCCGCGTCGGAGCTGTACGAGAACGGTCATTACGTGCTCGAGGCCGAGGCGAAGCCGAAGAAGTCCGTGGACGAGCTGATCGAGCTCTATGCGGGCTGGGCGAACCGCTACCCGATCCGCTCCATCGAAGACCCGTTCCACGAGGACGACTGGGCGGGTTGGACCGCCATGACGAAAGCGCTGGGCGACCGCGTGCAGATCGTCGGCGACGATCTATTCGTCACCAACAAGACGCGCCTCGCGCGCGGCGTGCAGGAGAAAGCCGCCAACGCGGTGCTGGTCAAGATCAACCAGATCGGAACGTTGACCGAGACGTTCGAGACCGTCGAAGCCGCGCGCCGCGCGAGCTTCGGCACGATCATCTCGCACCGGTCCGGCGAGTCCGAGGACACGACCATCGCCGACCTCGCGGTCGCGCTGAACGCCGGGCAGATCAAGACCGGCTCGCTCTGCCGCAGCGACCGGACCGCGAAGTACAACCAGCTCCTCCGCATCGAAGAGGACCTCGGCGACGGAGCGCGCTACGGCTGGTGACGCGGTGAAAGCCGCGCACGACGACGGCCCGGCGACCACCTTCACGGCGGCCGGCATGCTGCTGCTCGCCGTGGCGCTGGTCGCGACGCGCCTCGTTCCGGCGCGGGCGAAGGCGGCCGACGTCAGGAGCGACGAGGCGAGCCTCGCGCTCCGCCTGCGCGACGCCGAAAACGAGCGCCGCCGCCTCGAAGCGGTGGAGCGCGGCCTGGAGAGCGGCGACCCTCGGGTCCTCGAGCGCCTCCTCCGCGCCGACGGCGTCGGCCAGAACGGCGAGGTCCGCCTCGTCTCCGACTCGCGGCCGGCCGGCCCGCTCGCGCCGCGCTGAACCCTGCGCGTCGGTCCATCCGGACGGGACCGCAACGGCCCGCCCCCGAAGCGAAGCGGAGCGACGGCCCTGCTGCGTCGCACTTCCGCCGTGCCGTGTCGGCCGCGGACCGACGGTGCGGGCGCGTCCTGGGAGGGCTGCGCCCCCTCGGCACACCGCTCCGCGGTTCTCGCAGGGCACTTCACGGGTTCGTTTCGCGGCGTGCGACGTGCGGACCGCACCGGAGCGACGGTCCCGCTGCGCCATTTCGGCCGCACCGCGCCGCTTCCAAGGCGCGTCCACCGCATTTCCACACGGATGCAAACTGCGGCGCGTCGACCATGGAGAGCCGGCGCGGAGAAGCGTCCGCCGGCGGCGTACGACTGGTTTTTCGCCGGAAAACCGCCCTCGCCGGTTTCTATGTTCGGCAGGGTTCCGGCGGAGCGACGGGCGCCGCGACCCGTCTTCACCGGGCCTTGCCGAAATCCTTCGGGCGGAAGTTCTTCACAACCTTCAGCGCGAGGCGTATAAAGGCCGACAACTCAAGACGACCGGAGTCGGTCGCGCGGAGCGAGGAAGCTCCGAAAGAAAGGATGCAGTTCATGTCGATCGTAGAGATCGAGGTCCGGGGGACCTCGACGACGGGTTACGAGGAGGCTTTCCTCGACGCGAAGCGGACCGCAGGCGAATCCTGCGACTCTTACGTGGACCTCGACGAGGTCGCGCGCTTCGTGGACCTCGACGGCGCGCAGCGCCGATTCGGAGTCACCCTCAAGGTCACTTGCCTCCGCAAGTCCTGACCTGACCCCCGAGGCGGCCTTGCCGCCTTCCGAGAGGCCGACGAGGAGATCCTCGCCGGCCTTTCTCGTTTTCAGAGCGCCCGCGCGCACGGGACGCGGCGCCGGGTCGAACGCGAGCGCGGCCTGCGCGGCGCACCGCCGTCGACGCGCCGTCGGCCTCGCGACGCGCGCCGCGCGCGGGCCGCCGCGACGGAGCGGGCGGGCGCCTCCGCGCGTTACCATGCTCGCCACTCGGAACGACGCATGACTGAAACGAACCAAAGGGGCGGGGACGCGGCGGCCATCGAGCGGCTCGCCAAGGCGTTCGCCCGTCTCAAGGCGGAGATGGGCAAGGTGATCGTGGGGCAGGACGCGGTCGTCGACCAGCTCCTCACCGCCGTCTTCGCGCGCGGCCACTGCCTGCTGGTCGGCGTGCCGGGTCTGGCCAAGACCCTCATGATCTCGACGCTGGCGAAGAGCCTGTCGCTGAGCTTCAACCGCATTCAGTTCACGCCCGACCTGATGCCGAGCGACATCACCGGGACCGAGGTCATCCAGGAGGACCGCGCCACCGGCGTGCGGCAGTTCCGGTTCGTCAAAGGCCCGGTCTTCGCCAACGTCATCCTTGCGGACGAGATCAACCGCACGCCGCCCAAGACGCAGGCGGCGCTGCTCGAAGCGATGCAGGAGCACCAGGTCACCGCGGGCGGGACGCGCCACGCGCTGCCGGAGCCGTTCTTCGTGCTCGCCACGCAGAATCCCATCGAGCAGGAGGGCACCTATCCCCTGCCGGAGGCGCAGCTCGACCGGTTCATGTACATGGTGCGCGTCGACTACCCGACGGCCGAAGAGGAGCTGCGGATCATCGAGCAGACCACCTCGGTGCATGCGGCGTCGCCGACGCCGGTGGTCGGCGCCGAAGACATCCTCGCCTTCCAGGAGGCGGTGCGTCGGGTGGCGGTGTCCGACAAGGTGCTCCGCTACGCGCTCGAGTTCGCGCGTCGCTCGCGGCCGAAGACCGCCGACGCGCCCGACTTCGTCAAGAAGTGGGTGGGCTGGGGCGCGGGGCCGCGCGCGGGGCAATACCTCGTACTGGCCGCCAAGACCCGCGCCGCGCTGGACGGCCGCGGCATGGTGGAGAGGCGCGACCTGATCGACGCCGTGCATCCGGTCCTCCGGCACCGCATCCTCGTCAACTTCAGCGCCGAGGCGGAAGGCGTCACCTCGGACAAGGTGATCGATCAGCTCGTCGAGACGATCCCGCAGTTCGAGCTCGAGCCCGCGCTGAAGCGCTGAGCGCGGACGCCTCCGACCTCGCATGGCCGAAGACATCCGCCGCCTGCTCCCCGCCGAGACCCTCAACCAGGTCTCGGGGCTGGAGATCAAGGCCCGCCGCATCGTCGAGGGGTTCGTCAGCGGTCTCCACGAGTCGCCGTACAAGGGCGCGTCGGTGGAGTTCGCCGAACATCGCGAATACGTGCCCGGCGACGACCTCCGCCGCCTCGACTGGAAGGTCCTTGCGAAGACGGACCGCTTCTACGTCAAGGAGTACGAGGAGGAGACCAACCTCAAGGCGTACGTGGTGGTCGACGTCAGCCGCAGCATGACCTACGCGGGGACGAGCGGCCTCTCCAAGCTGGAGTACGCCCGCCAGGCCGCCGCCGCGCTCGCGTACCTCGTCGCGCACCAGCGGGACGCCGTCGCGCTCGTGCTGTTCGACGCGAAGCTGCGCAAGTTCCTCCCGCCGGCGAGCAGCCCGGCGCACCTTCGGAACATTTTTACCGCGCTGATCGAGACCGAGCCCGAGGAGAAGACCGACGTCGGCGCCATCTTCCACGAGATCGCCGAGCGGCTGCGTCAACGCAGCCTGGTGCTGATCCTCAGCGACCTGTTCGACGACGTCGAGCGCGTCGTCTCCGGCCTGAACCACATGAGCCACCGCGGCCACGACGTCGCGGTGTTCCACGTCCTCCACCAGGACGAGATCGAGTTCCCCTTCGAGGCGATGACGCGCTTCGAAGGCCTCGAAGTCGACCAGAAGCTGCTGGCCGATCCCAAGGCGCTCCGCGAGGCGTACCTCGCCGAGGTCGACGCCTTCCGCCGCCGCGTCAAGGGCGCGTGCCTCGCCGGCCGCATCGATTACGTGCCGGTCGACACCTCGCGCTCGCCCGCGGTCCCCCTGGCCACGTATCTCGGCATGCGGGCGAGGAGCCGCTGATGTTCGGCGCCCCCGGCATGTTGTGGTGGGCCGCCGCCGCGGCCGTTCCCGTCGCGATTTTTCTCTTCGCGCGCCAGCGGTTCCGCCGCACCGATTGGGCGGCGATGGATTTCCTTCTGCGCGCGTTCGTCAAGCAGCGCCGGCGGCTCCGCGTCGAGAACCTGCTGCTGCTCCTCCTGCGCTGCGCGGCGCTCGTGCTCCTTGCGTTGGCCTGGGCCGACCCGCGTCTGGAAGGCGCGCGCATCCTGGGCGGCGGCGACGTCCGCCGCGAGGTCGTGCTGGTCGTCGACGACTCGTTCAGCATGGGATGGCGCGAAGCGTCCGGCGAAACGCCGTTCCGCCGCGCGCAGGATCAGGCGGCGCGACTCGTGCGCGCGCTCCGCGCCGAGCGGGGCGACTCGGCGACGCTGATCGTCGCCGGACGGCCGGCGCGCACCGTCCTCCGCCGCGACAACAACCTGACGCGCGTGGCGTCCGAGCTGGAGAAACTCGAGATCTCCGACGCGGCGGGCGACCTCGCCGACGCGCTGGTGCACGCGGGCGCGGCGCTCGAAGGCGCGGCGCAGGGGGCCGAAGTCTTCCTGTTCACCGATCTGCAACGTTCCGAATTCGCCGCGCGCGCGGCGCCGGGCGTGCGCGCCGGTGGCCACGAGCCCCGCGCCGAAGGCGAGATCGACGCCTCGTCGGCGATCGCGGCCCGGGTGTCCGACCTGAAGGCCGCCGGCGCCTCGTTCACGGTGGTCGCCGCTCCGGCGCAGGATCCCGAGAACCTCGCCGTGATCGACCTCGCGATGACCGGCAAGTTCGCCGGCGCCGGGCAGTCGACGCGCTTCACCGCGACGGTGAAGAACTTCGGCCGACGCCCCGCCGGCGGCGCGGTCAATTTCTTCGTCGACGGCGCCGAAACGCGGGCCGACGCCCAGAACGTGGAGATGATCCCGCCCGGCGCCACGCAGGCCGTGGACTTCCGCTACGTCTTCGCCGAGGCCGGGCCGCACCACGTCGAGGCGCGCTTCGTCGCCGACTCCCTCGAGACCGACAACCGACGCGCGCTTTCGGTCCGCGTGCAGGATCGCGTGCGCACGCTGCTGGTCGACGGCGCTCCGAGCCCGCAGCCGGAGGACGAGGAGTCGTACTTCCTCCGCATCGCGCTGGAGCTCGGCGCCGGACCGTCCCGGCCCTCGTTCTTCGAAACCCGCACCGTGACCGAAGTCGGCTTCGCGCGCGAGAACCTCGCCGACTACGATCTCGTCGCGCTGCTGAACGTGCAGCTGGTCTCCCCCGCGCGCGTCCGCGAGCTCGAGGACTTCGTCGCCCGCGGCGGCGGCCTCCTGATCTTCCTGGGCGACCGCGTCCGGCCTTCCGAGTTCAACGAGGCCTTCTGGAAGGACGGCGCCGGGCTCTCGCCCGCGCGCGTCGGGGATCCGATCGGCGAAGCCGGCTCGCGCGACGTGGCGTTCGACATCACGCCCGCCGACGTCGACGCGCCTCCCTTCGACTACTTCCGCGACGAACGCGTGCGCGCGATGCTCGAAGGCGTGCCGATCTACCGCTTCTTCGACCTCGCGCCGGCGCCGGAAGACGCGTCCACGCGGGTCCTCGCCCGCTTCCAGTCGCGGCGCGCCACGCTCGCCGCGCCGAAGCCCGCGGTGCTCGAGAAGACGACGGGCGTCGGACGGACCATCCTCGTCGGCACCGGCGCCGACCGCGACTGGAACGACTTCGGCGTGTTCCCGACCTACGTGCCGTTCGTGAAGGAAATGGCCTACCATCTCGTGCGTCGCGCCGCGGCGCGCGAGAACCTCCTCGTGGGCGACTCGTACCGCCGCGCGCTCGACCGCCCGATCCGCGAAGCGACGCTGTCGCGCGGCGGGAGGCAGGTCGAAGTCCTGCGCCCCGTGGCGGCCGACGGCGAGACGTTCGAAATCCGCGTCGACCGGTTGGCGAAAGCGGGCGTCTACCGCCTCGATTACGTCGAGCCCGGCGAGTCGGGGCGCGCGCCCGAGCCGTCGACGCTGCTCGCGGTGAACGTCGATCCGGCCGAGTCCGATCTCGCCCGCCTCGCGCCCGAGCGCCTGACGGCGGCGTTTCCGCCTGACGCCGTGCGCGTGACCGATTCGGCCGAGGCCGACGACGCGACGGCGGACGCGGGCGGCGGCGACGACCTCTGGCGCTGGGCGCTCGGCCTCGTGCTGGCCGTGCTGCTCGCCGAGAGCTTCCTCGCCCAGTGGTTCGCGCGGGGCGGACGGGGGGCCGCGTGAACCTGCTCCCGATCCTCCTGCAGACGGACGGCGCCGTCGCCGACGGGCTCGTGTTTCGCAGCGCGCCGCCCGCCTGGGTGATCTGGCTGCTCCTGGCGCCCGCCGCCGCGTTGTTCGTCTGGGCGACCTACCGGCTGTCGGGCGACGCGCCGCGCGGGGTGCGCCGCGCGCTGGGGACCCTCCGCTTCCTCGCGATCGCGTTCGTCGCGGCGATGCTTTTCAACCCGTCCCGCGAACGGCGCCTGGTCGACCGGCAGAAGACGCTGGCGGTGGTGCTCCTCGACGTTTCGGCCTCCATGGACCGCAAGGACGAGTACGAGACGTCGCCCGACCTCGCGGCGCGGCTTCGCGAGGCCGCGGCGCTCGCGCCCGACGACGCGCCCGGGCGGTACTCGCGCCTCGACCTGGTCAAGCGCGTGCTCGGGCGCGCCGACGGCGCGTTCCTCGACGAGCTGTCGAAGACGCACGACCTTCGCGTCTACGCCTTCGGCGAAGGCCTGCAGGCGGCGGGGCCGCTCGCCGAGCTCGAGCCCCGCGAGCGCGTGACCGCGCTGGGGTCGGCGATCGAGCGCGTCCTCGAGGAGCCGGAGGTCAAGTCCCGCGCGGTAGGCGGCATCATCGTCGTCACCGACGGCAAGAACACGGCGGGCGCGCTGCCCGACGCGGCGGCCGAGGCGGCGAAGCGGCGCAAGATCGCCGTGCACACGGTGGGCGTCGGCGATCCGCGCGCGCTGCGCGACGTCGAGCTGGTCACGCTCCGCGGCGACAACGTCGTGCTGCTCGACGACGAGATGGTGCTCGACCTCAAGGTGAGGAATCGCGGCTTCCCGACGCAGCAGGTGGAGCTGGTGCTCAGCGATGCGCGCGACGGCACGCCGTTCCATCGCGAGTCCAAAACCCTCCTGCAGAGCGAGGAGGACCAGCTCTTCCACATCCGCTACCGCCCGGTCCGCGAGGGCGACCATCAGTGGAAGGTCGAAGTGCGCCCGCTGCCCGGCGAGCACTCGGTCGAAAACAACCACAAGCTCCACGAGGTGCGCGTGCGGCGGAACAAGCTGCGCGTGCTCTACGTGGACAAGTTCCCGCGCTGGGAGTACCGCAAGCTCAAGAACTTCCTCGTGCGCGGCTACGAGTCCTTCGAAGCGCAGTGCCTGTTGATCTCCGCCGAGGCGGCGTTCATCCAGGAGGCGAGCGAAGGCGTGCCCCCGCTGATGGAGTTCCCGGCCGACGAGGCCGCGCTGTTCAAATACGACGTGATCCTCCTCGGCGACGTGGACCCCCGGGACCTCGAGGGCTTCTCGACGCAGCGCGGCAAGGTGCTCGAGAGCCTGCGCCGGTTCGTCGAGCTGGGCGGCGGCCTCGCCATGATCGGCGGCGAGAACTTCGCGCCGCAGGCCTACAAGGACACGCCGCTGGAAGACGTGCTGCCGATCGTGATCGACCCGACCGACGTCGGCGACGCGGGCCGCGCCCTGCGCGACACCTGGAAGCCGAAGCTGTCGGCGCTCGGGCGGCAGCACCCGGTGATGCAGCTCGTCGGCGAGCCGGAGGCGAACGTCGCGCTGTGGGAGCGCGAAGAGGGCGGCCTGCCCGGCTGGTACTGGTTCGCCCGCGTGAAGAAGGAAAAGCCCGGCGCGCGCGCCCTGCTCCTCCACCCCACGGCGCGGAACGAGAGCGGACCGTACGTCCTCGCGGCGGCGGGCGCCTTCGGCGACGGCCCCACGTTCTGGTGCGGCGTCGACGAGTTCTGGCGCTGGTTCTACCTGCACGGACCGAAGTACGCGCACCAGTTCTGGGGCAACCTCGTCCGGTGGCTCGGCCGCACCAAGCTCTACGCGGGCGACAAACGGTTCCAGCTCACGGTCAACCGGTCGCACTTCGAAGTCGGCGAGCGCATCACGCTCACCGCCTACGTGAAGGACCGGGATTACCGACGGTCGCAGAAGGCGGAGCAGGAGATCATGCTGCGCTCCCCGTCGACGACCGAGCCCGAGCGGCGCCTTTTGCTCAAGCGCGTCGAAGACGGCGTCTTCGAGCGGACGCTGGTGGCGCAGGACGTCGGCGACTACCAGGCGTGGATCCTCCCCGAGGACGGCCTCTCCGACGAGAAGATCTCGCCGGTATCCTTCGCCGTCCGGCTTTCCGACGTCGAGCGGCGCGAGCCGATCCTCGACGAAGCCGCCCTCAAGGCGCTCTCCCAGAAGACCGAAGGGCGCTACGTCGCCCTCCCCGAAGTGCGCACGCTGCTGGGCGCCCTCGGCGAGGAGACGGTCGAGATCCCGCGCCGCCGCGAGTTCCAGGACCTGCGCCGCGACGGCCGCCTCCCGCTCCTGCTCCTCGGCCTCCTCACCGCCGAGTGGCTGCTGCGGAAGCGCTTCCGCTACCTCTGACCGCCGACCCGCCCCCGGATCCGCGGCGGCGGGACTATTTTTCCGATCGGCTGAAACTCGGGGGCGGTGCCGACCGTAGGTTTCGCGCTTGGGCTCCCCCGCAGCAGAAGGGTCGGACGCGGACGCCCGCGACGCGGCGGCCGCGGCGCGGGGCGACGCCGAGGCGTTCGGGGCCCTGTTCGCGCGCCTCGCCCCCGCCGCGTGGGGGTTCGCCCGGCGCCTGACGGCCGACCGCGCCGCCGCCGAAGACGCCGTTCACGACGCCTTCCTGCGCCTCCTCGAAACCGCCCGGCGCGGCCGGATCGACGTCGCGCGGGGAACCGTGCGCGGGCTCCTGCTTCGCATGGTGCGGAACGCGTCCGTGGACGCGGGCCGCGTCCGGCGCCGCGAAACCGGCGCCCCGGGGCCCGAGGACGGCGGCGCCTTCGCGGATCCCGCGGACCTGCGCGCCGACGTCGCCGCCGCGCTCGCGGCCCTTCCTCCCAATCACCGCGCCGCGCTGCTCCTCAGAGTCGACCAGGGGCTCCCCTACGAGGAGATCGGCGTCGTCCTCGACGTCGGCGTCGCGCAGGTGCGCAACTGGATCCATCGCGCGCGCGCCGCGCTGGCGGAGCGGCTCGCCCATCCCGCCCTCGCCCACGGAGATCGCCATGTGTGACGTCGATCCCGAAACCCTCTCCGCGTTCGCCGACGACGCGCTGACGCCGGCCGCGACCGCGCGCGTCGAGGCCCATCTCGCCGCGTGCGTCCGGTGCCGCGAGACGCTCGGCGCCTGGCGGGCCCTCGGCGACGCCCTGCGCGCGACGCCCTCGCCGCCGCCCGCCGCGGTCGAAGCGCGGCTCCGCGTCTTCGAGGCGCGACGCCGCGTCCGCCGCGTCGCCGTGCGAGCGGCCGCCGCGGTGCTCGTCGCCGCGGGCCTCGCCGTCGCCGGCGACCGCGCGCTGCGCGACGACGCCGCGGAACGCGCGACGACCTTCGAGATCGAGACCCTTCGGCGGCAGGCCGCGATGGCCTCCGCGCTCGAATGCGAGGTGGCGGCGCTCCGCCTGCAGCTCGCCGTCGCGCCCGCCGACCCCGACCGCCGACGCGCGCTCGAGGCGCGCTTCGACGACCTTTTCCGCGACGTCGACCGCGTACGCGACGGCATCGCCGCCGCTCGATGACCCTCCTTTCCGGGAGACCCGCCATGAAACCGTCCCGATGCGTCCTCGTGTGGTGCGCCGCGGCGAGCCTGCCGCTCGTCGCCCAGGAACCGATCCCGACGCCGGCCGCCGAAGCGCCGTCGCCCGCGGCGCCGAGCCGGCGCGCGCCCGACCGCGCCGAGACGCCGCCCGCGCCGACGCCGCCCGCCGAGGCCGACCAGGAGGCGCGGCGCGCCGCGGCCGACGCCGACGCGGACGCGGACGCCGCCGTCGTCGAACGCGTCGCCCGCAAGGTCGAAGCGCTGCTGGACGCGGGTCGCTGCCTCGCGGAAGCGACGGAGGCGACCGGGCTCCGCCGCAACCGCGTCGGCGGCGCGGTGAGGTCGCTCCTCGCGTCTTACGTCCGCGTCGACGACGGCGGCTGGAAGACCGTCCGACTCCCCGCGCTCAAGGCCGCGATCCGGCTCCACGAGGACGCGGCGCCGCGCCTCATGCGGACCGACGACGCCGACGCGGAGCGCTTCGCGCACGCCGCCGCGAACGCGCTTCGCTCCAACGCGATCGAGGCCCTGCCCGCCGACGCGCGACCGGCGCTCGAAGCGTGGTGGGCGGCCCGCACGGCGGCCGTCGACGCCGCGACCGCCGAACTGGCGCCGCTGATCGACCGCCTGGCGACGCGCGCGGACCGCGTCGCCCGTCGCGCCCCGCGCGCGGAGCGTTCGCCGTTCGAAGGGGCGACGGAGGACGACGAGGCCCGCGCCGCGCGCGACGCCGACGTCGCGGCCGAGGCCGAAGCGCGCCGCGCCTTGGAGGAAGCGGCGGCGAGCGCCGACGCCCGCCGACGCGACGCCGAAACGCACCTCGAAGCGTTGCGGCGCGCGGCGAGAGAAGATCCGCGCTCGGCGCGGGCCGAAGACCTCCTCCGGGCGGAGCGGGAGGCGTCCGCCGCCCGCGACCGCGCCAGGCGCGCCGCCGAAGAGATCGAGCGCTCCCGGGCGGAGCGGGAGGGCGATCCGGCGCTCGCCGATCCGCACGACAAGGCGTGGCGACGCTTCGAAGCGTTGAAGGTCGTGCGCGAGGACGACCTCCGCGCCGCGGTCGAAGCGATGACGCAGGCGCGCAAGGAAGCCGCGCTGGGGGCCGAGCGCGTGGCGCGCCTGGAATCGCTCTTCGAGAGCCTGCGGCGAGAAGGCTGGAAGCCTCCCGCGGACGACGAGGCGGCGCGCCTTCTGCAACGATTCGCCGGCGCGGATCGCGATCGGCCTGCGGACGTGCTCGCGCAGGAGCTCTCCGATCAGATGCGTCTCCGCGTCCAGGAGGAGGCCGCACGAGCCGACGCCGCCGCGCGGACGCTGCGCGAGGCGCTGACCCGCGAGCGCGGCGCGGTCGACGTCGACCTGCACGAAGTGCTGGAGCGCGCGGAGACCGAGCGCGTCCGCGCGCGCGACGCGGCCGCGGCGGAGTCGACGGAGTCGGCGAAGATTTTCCTTCACCGCGCGCAGGTCGCCGCGGAGCGGGAAGCCCGCCGCGGTCGCGACCCGCTGGGCCCCGCGCTCGCCGAAAACGAAGCCGCGCTCCGCGCGCTGCGCGCGGAGGTCGAGGCGCTGCGCCGCGAGATCGAGTCGCTGCGCGCCGTCCGCAGCGACTCCCGCCGGGAAGTCGCCCCGCCGAAGTAGACCGTCGCGCGCCGCCGGGCCGGCCCGACCGGCCGACCGGCGCCGATCGTCGCCGGCCGCATGGACCGCGGAGGCCCGGCGCGGCGCGCAGCGCCGCACCGGCCCCGCATCGTCGACTTTCCGCAGCCCCTCGACGCGGCGCCGACCGCCCTGCGGCGCCGTCCCTCGCACGCCGCCGACCGACGCGGCAGGGCCGTCCCT
>DASPNK010000508.1:0-7168 GCA_035626575.1 Planctomycetota bacterium
CGCGGCGCCGCACGCGCCCGCCGCCGAGCACGTCCGAAGCCGCCGCGAGCGCGCGGCGCGCGGCGGCCGGATCCTCGATCGGCGCGGCGGCCGTGCGCACGCGTTCGAGCCAGGTCCGCCGCCCGAGCGTCCGCGGATCGAGGCGTCGCGCGCCGTAAGCCTGGAGCAGCACCGCGTCCCGGAGACGCTCTTCGAGCACGCGCTCCACGCGTTCGGCCTGTCGGAGGCAGAGGCCCGCGATCGCCGCGCGGACCTCCCGCGCGCCGCCCGCCCTCAGCTCGTCGCCGAGAGCGGCGAGCGCCGCGGTCTCCTCGCGCATGCGCGTCGCCAGCGCCTCCGGCGCGACCTCCAGCAGTTCGCCGACGTCGTCGGCGCCCGCCTCGACGGCGTTCTCCAGGTCGCGGACGCGCCGCACGCGCTCCCGCGACGTGGCGACGAGCAACGCCTCCCAGGGACGCCGACGCAGCGCGGCCCTCGGGCGCAGCAGCGTCCCGTGCGGCGGGAGCAGACGCGCCCCCCGCTGCTCCAGCTCGGCGCGCCGCTCCTCGACCGGCAGGCGGAGGACGTCGATCGGCAGCGCGCAGATTTCGGCGGCGACGGCCTCCGGTTCGACCTCGAGGCGCGCGACGACGGCGTCGCGGTCCGGCGGATCCCCGGGCGCGAGGAGCACGGCGAGGTCGGCGAGCGCCTCCGCGAGGCTCCGCTCGCGGAAAGTCGCCGCGAACACCTCGACGTCGAACGCTTCGCGCGACGCCCGCAGCACGACGCCGTCCCGATCTCTGAGCGCGCCGCGGGCGGCGGGCAGCGGCTGCTCGCGCATCGCGTCGAGGAAGAGCGCGCGCTCGGCGACCTCCGGGCCTCCCGCCTGAAGCGAGAACAGCCGCGCCGTCAGCCCGATGAAGACGACGCAGACGACCGCGAACAACACCGCGAGGCGCGTGGTGAACACCGCGCGGCGATCCTAACGCCGCGGCCGCGGGCGGTTCAGAGGCGACCGAGCGCGGCGCGGAGCCTCGGCGAGCGATCGGCGAGGGCCGCGAGGCCCGCGACCGTCGCGCCGGTGAGTAGCAGCCCGACCGCGGCCGGGAGCGCCGTCGCCGCCGAGCCCCAGGTCTCGGGCGACGCCGCGCGGAAGCGGTCGATCAAGGCCGCCGCGGGCGCGGCGAACAGCGCGCCGAGGGTCGCTTCGCCGCGAAGGCGCCGGACCGGCAGGAGGCGACGCGTCAGCACGGCGAGCCACCCCGCGACGAGGCAGGCGAAAGGGACCGCCGCCCACGGCGCAGCGATCGAGACGCCTTCGATCGCGCCGCCCAGCAGCGCGACTCCCGCGAAGCGGCCGAGCCTTCCGCGCCGCGCCGCGACCACCGTCCACGCCAGAGACCCCCAAGGGACGGCCGCGCCCGCCGCGCCGAGCGCCGCGCGGGCGACGCCCGACAGAAGGGTGAGGGCGGCGACGAGGATCCAGATCATCGCGCGCCCGGCCCCAGGAGTCGCGCGCGCTCCTCCTCGAACAGGAAAGTCGCCCCGCTGACCTCGGCGGGCCACCGGGTTTCGCCTTCGACCGCGCGGAACCCTTCGCCTTCGCGCGCGAAGGTCCCGACGAAGAGGTCGGGCGGCGCGAGCCCGCGACCGCCCGCCGTGAACGCCGGGAACTCCGCGCCGTCCGGCGGCAGGTCGCCTTCGACGGCCCGGAAGCGTCCGCCGCCGTCGCCGCGCAGCGTCATGCCTCCTTCGATCCCGCCGTGCGTCCACCGCACGCCGACCTCGTGGCCGGGGTCGAAGAGCCTGCCGGCGTAGGCGGTCGAGGACGTCCGCAGCTCGACGCGCCCGAGGTACACGCCGTCGGCGTGCAGGGCGGCGCCGACGGAGAGCCGTTCGGCGGCCGGCCCCGAGAGGAGCGCGCCCCGCCCCTCCAGCGCCGGCTCCAGCTCGACCCGGAGCGGCTCGTCGACGAACAGCTCCGCGACCGCGGCGCGCGCGCCGACGCCCTCCACCGAAACGGCGCCCGAGCTGTCGGGGCGCGCGAAGAGCTTGACCCTGGGCCTCGCGCCTCCCCCGACGACGACGCCGGTCGGCGCCCTGGACGGACCGAACGCGACGAGGCGGTCTCCGGGTTTGAACTCCTGGAGAAGCGAGCCTTCGACCAGCGCCGCGTCGCGGCCGTCGCCTTCGAGCACCGCGCTCAGCCGTTCGATGCCGCCGGGCAGACCCGATCGCTTCCCGTCGAGGGCGACCGCCAGCCTGGCGCCTTTCGACGCGGTCAGGCGCACCCGCGCGAGGCGCGCCTCGAGTCGGTCGACGTGCCCGAGCAGCCCTTCGTTCGAAGACGCCGCGGCGCCGAGCCTGACGCCGGCGTCCCGACCGGCGCCGAGGATGAGCACGCCCTCGCGCGGCCGCAGGTCGACGACCGGCACCGCGGCCGCGCCGCGCGCCTCGAACGCCGCGCGCCGCGCCGCGCGCCGCGCCTCCGAAGCTCCGCGTCCCGGGACGGTGCGCGGACGCTCGGGTTCGAGCGCGCGGCGCACGACAGCGGGCGGCCCGGCGAACCACCGCAGCGTCTCCAGCCGCGCGGCGTCGAGGGGATCGCGCGCCGCGGCATGGAGCGCGAAGAGGACGGCGAGCGCGGCGAGCCCGTCGCGGAGCGGGCGCGGCCGGCGGGGAGGGCGCGGCACGGCGGGAGCGTAGCGCGGCGCGCGGCGCCGTAAAGCGGGCGCGCCCGCGCGCTACATGTCTTCGGACGTCTCGAGGATCTGCTTCAGCAGGTCGAGATTGTCGAGGATGAAGCCGGTGCCGCGCGCGACCGCGGTGAGCGGGTCGTCGGCGATGCGCACCGACAATCCGACCTCCTGCTGGATGCGGACGTCGATCCCTCGGAGAAGCGCACCGCCGCCGCAGACGGTGATGCCGCGGTCGACGAGGTCCGACGCCAGCTCGGGCTCGGTCACCTCGAGAGTGCGCTTGACGGCGGCGACGATCTGGTCGATGGGCTTGCGGAGCGCCTCGCGCACCTGTTCGGAGTTGATGAGGACCGACCGCGGCAGGCCGGACTTCACGTCGCGGCCCTTCACGGTCAGCTCGAGCTCCGGCTTCAGATCCCACGCCGAGCCGATCGCCACCTTGATCTGCTCGGCCGTCTGCGGGCCGATGAGCAGGTCGAATTCCTTCTTGACGTAGTCGGCGACGGAGTCGTCCAACTCGTCGCCGGCGATCCGGATGCTCTCCGACTGCACCATGCCGGCGAGCGCGAGCACCGCGACCTCGGTGGTGCCGCCGCCGATGTCGACGATCATCGACGCGGTGGGGTCCTGCACCGGCATGCCGATGCCGATCGCCGCCGCCATCGGCTCCTCGATGAGGAACACGCGCCGGGCGCCCGCGCGCTCCGCCGAGTGGATGACCGCCTGCTTCTCCACCTGCGTGATCCCGGACGGGATCGCGATGACGACGCGCGGATTGGCGAACGCGCGGCGCGACCCCTGCACCTTGGTGATGAAGTAGCGCAGCATCGCCTCGCAGATTTCGAAGTCCGCGATGACGCCGTTTTTCATCGGCCGGATGGCGGCGATGTTGCCCGGCGTCTTGCCGAGCATCTCCTTGGCGCGATTGCCGACCGCCATGCCGTCGAGAAGCACGGCGTTGGTGCCCTTCTTGACGGCGACCACCGACGGCTCGGACAGGATCACGCCTTTGCCCGGCACGCAGACCAGCGTGTTGGCCGTCCCCAGGTCGATGCCCATGTCGACCGAGAACATCCCGGCGATGCGGTCAAAGAATCGCAACATCGAACCTCAGTCGTTCGTCGCGCGGTCGAACGTCGCGGGCCGCCGGAAACGACGCAACCCGGGAACGATCCCGGGTTGTTCGACGATCGTCCCGCCGCGGCCCGCGCCGACGGAACACGGCGTGCGGCGTGACGGCCGCACGCGGATCAGCCCTTGAACGGGCCGATTTCGAACCAGTGGCCGATCGCGTTGAGCATGACCACCAGCGCGACGACCATCACCGCCGTCGTGGCGAACACGATGCCGCTGGTGAGTTGCTTGGCGTTGTCTTCGACGGTGTCGACCAGCTCGACCGCTTGATCGTCGGCGATGTCTTGAGCCATGGGAGCCGTTTCCTTCCCGGGCGGACGCCGGAGCGCCCGCGTCGTGGGATGTCAGAGGGTGGTCGTCCCGCGGTCGCCGACCATCGGCGCCTGGCCTTCCGCCGCCATCTGGAGCTTGCCGGCGGACGTGTTCTCGTACACCTGATCGATGACGACGCGGCCGATGTACCGGTCGCCGCGGACGACGTCGAACGTGTAGCCGCGCGCCACGCCCTGCTTCGAGCCGACGTTGAACTGCGCCAGCTTCATTCCCGAGTCGTAGGCGATCACGCGCGCGTCGTGGATCGGCTCCATCTTCAGGAACTTGGTGAAGTCCAGGCCCTGACCGCGCGCCCAGTCGACCTGCAGGTCGAGCTCGTGGATGCGGTTCTTCGACGACGTCAGATCGCGCTCGTTCTGGGCGATCGTGTTTTCGCGCTCGATGATGGTGCTCTTGGCGAGCGTCTCGGCGGCCTTCGCCTCGCGCTCGGCGGCCTGCGCGGCCGCGATGTCGGTGCGGAGCTTGTTGTTCTCCTCGACGAGCCGGTTCTTGTCGTCGCCCTGGCGACGGTTCACGTCGGTCAGCGACGCGATGTCGTTCGTGAGGTTGGTGATCTGGACGTTCTTGTTGGACAGCTCGGTGGCGTTCGCTTCGAGCTGCGCCTTCTGGCCGGCGATCGTCGCCTCGAGGGTCGACTTCTGCTCGCGCAGACCGGCGTTGTTCGTCGTGAGGTTCGCGATATCCGCATCGCGCTTGGTCAGCTCGGCCTGGAGGCGCGCTTCGGTCGCACGGTGCGCGTCCTTCTCGGTGTTGAGCTGGGCGATGTAATCGGCCTTCGTGCCGAGGAACGTGCCCGCCGCGAAGAGGAACCCCGCGGCCAACACAAGGTTCAACACGGCGAAGACCCGAGCGATCTGGCTCATTGATTTCTCCATCGACCGCCGGGCGCTCGCGCTAAGGCTGCGCGCGAGCTCCAGTCGCCGGGCGGGCTGGTAGCTGTGTGGCCGAGGATTGTAGGCGCGTGAAAAGCGATGTCAACCGAACGCGGCGCCCGCGGCGGGGCCGGAACCACGGCCGGGCGCGCATGGTACGCAAAGCGACGCCGTCGAGTGAGAGTTTCCGGGACGGTCAGTCGGCGCCGTCGGGCCGCCGCCGGCGGACGAAGAGCGCGGCCGCGTAGGCGGCGGCGACGGCGAGCCACGGCGCGTCGCCCCACCGGGCGTACGGAGTGAGACCCCGATGGACCGGGATCTCGCCGAGAAGGACGCCCGCGACCTCCTTCCGATCGCCGTCGACGCCTTCGACCACGGCGAGGCGGGCGCCGTCGGGCCCGACGAGGGTCGAGATCCCGGAATTCGAGACGCGGAAAACGGCGCGCCCGCACTCCGCGGCCCGCCAGCGGATCGCCTGGTCGACGAGGTCGAGCTCCGCCGAGTCGAGGAACCAGGCGTCGTTCGAGATGTTGACCGTGAAGTCGGCGCCGTCGCGCACGGCTTCCCGGAAATAGCGCGGAAAGACCGCCTCGAAGCAGATGTTGATCGCGCCGCGCCGCGGCCCCGCCGCGGAAGGCGCCTCGAAGAGCACGCCGCGCGCGCCGGGAATCATGTCGGGCACGTGGCCGAGCGCGCGGCGCGCGAGGCCCGCCACCGTGTCGTAGAGGGGGGCGCCGGGGCCCATCGGCAGAAACTCGCCGAAGGGGGCCAGCTCCCGCTTCTCGTAGATCACGTCCGTGGGCGCGCCCCCGTCGAGCACCCAGGCCGTGTTCCATTCGTGGAAACCGTCGCCGTCCGCGTCCGGGAGGGTCGAGCCCGGCCGCGCCCGAACCTGCCGGGCCAGCCCGAGAACCGTCTTCGCGCCCGGACGGCGGAGAACGACGTCCCCGTAGCGGAGCGCGGGCCGCGCTTCGGGGCGCGGAGACATCCGCAGCAGGTCGGCGAGGGTCGTCGGCTCGCGGACGGCGGGGAACGACGTTTCGGCGAACACGAGCAGATCGAGCGCGTCCGCGTCGACCGCCTCGAGGAGGTCGGCGTGCCGTCGGAGCTGCTCGTAGAGGCCGGGACGGCGGCTTTCCCCGAGGCCCGCGGTCGGACCGCGCCGCGCCTGCGTCGCGTTGCGGTCGTACTGCGGAATGTTGGGCTGCAGGCCCGCCGCCCTCGGGCCCGGCTCGAAATCCCCCGGGCGCGCCAGCGCACCCGCGACGTGCGTCGCGACGAGGATCGCGCCGAGGGCCGCCGCCCGGCGCGCGGGCGCGGCGCGGACGCCCCGGCGCCGCCAGGCCTCGGCGATCAGGACGTTCGCCGCGAGCACGACCCACGAGAGCAGGTGCACGCGGCCGACCGCCGCGAGGGCGAGGGCCTCCGGCCACACGTCGAGGGCGTACCCGAGGGAGCTCCAGGTGAGGCCCTTCAGCGCGTGATCGCGAAGCAGCTCGACGAGGACGACGGCAGCCGGATAAGCGATCCACGCGGGCAGCCGGTCGCGGCCGAGGGCCATGAGGCGCGCCTCGAGCCAGGAGAACGGCACGCCGAGGAGCGGCACGAGGAACGCCAGCGGCGGCGCACAGGTCGTCGTCCACCACAGCGACGCCAGATGGACGACGTAGCGCGCCGCGACCCACGCGATGGTCCGGCGGCGACCCGCCGCGGCGCCGGGTCCGAGGTCGTACAGCAACCACGGGACCAGCGCGACCCAGGCGAGCCACGGGGCGCGGAACGGATGGAAACACGCCGCCCATGCGGCGGCCGTCGCGAACGCCGCGGCGAACGGGAGGAAGCGCGACGGGCCCGCGGCGCTCGCCCCGGCGTCGCGCGCCTGCGCGGTCGAAGCCGTCATCGACGCCCGGCGCGGACGCGGGGGGCGCGCGTCGGCCGGCCCGGCAGGCGGTGGACCGTCACGAGGTCTCCGGGCCGCGGCGCCGGACCCGACGCGTCGACGACGATCAGGCCGTTGGCGTCCACGACGCCGCGCAGGTCCGCCGACCCGTTCCAAAGAACGGGACTCGCGCGGAGCCGCCCCTCGGCGTCCGCCGACAGGATCGCGGGCAGGTGCTGCGTGCGCGGGAGGACCTTGAGCTCGCGGTCGTG
>DASPNK010000509.1:0-2249 GCA_035626575.1 Planctomycetota bacterium
CCGGGTCGGCCGCAAACCGACGATGCGGGCGCGTCCTCGGAGGCTGCGCCTCTTCGGCACGTCGCTCCGCGGTCCACGTCGGGCACGGCACAGATTCTTTTCGCGGCGTTCGACGCACGGACCGCCGGCGGCGTGCCGCGCGTGGACCGCAGGTCCGCGCCCGGAGCGCAGCGGAGGGACGGCCCTGCTTCGTCGGGCTTTCGCCGTGCCGGGTCGGCCGCAAACCGACGATGCGGGCGCGTCCTCGGAGGCTGCGCCTCCTCGGCACGTCGCTCCGCGGTCCACGTCGGGCACGCCGCCGGCGGCGTGCCGCGCGTGGACCGCAGGTCCGCGCCCGAAGCGTAGCGGAGGGACGGCCCTGCTTCGTCGGGCTTTCGCCGTCGACGATGCGGTGGGCGGCGCCGGCGGTCGGCGGTCGGCGGTCAGCGACGCAGCGTGGCGTACGCGCCGGGCGCGAGGCGCGTCGGCGCCGTCGAGGCGCCGCTTGCGTACCGGACCGTGCACGTCACGTTTGCGGACGGCGACGGGACGGCGAAACGCAGCCGCGGATCGTTGGACGACAGGTAGCTCGCGGCGGCGCGGACCTCGGCGACGTAGCGCTTGCCGTCGACCTCGACGGCGACGCGGGCGCCGATCGCGTCGGCCCCGTTCCCGTCGACGATGCGGACGCCGGCCCACGAGCCTTTCCGAGGCGCGTCGTTGCGGAGGAGCCGCGCCGGCCCGTCGCGATCGACGACGAGGACGTCGACGTCTCCGTCGTCGTCGTAGTCGCCGAACGCCGCGCCGCGCGCCGTGAACGGCGCCGAGACCGCGCGGCCGGCGAGATCGGTCGCGTCGACGAATCTGCCCGGCGACGCCTGCCGCAGAAACTGGCTCGGTTCGGCGTAGGGGTCTTTCGGATCGTGCGGCGCGGTCGCGCGCTCGACGCGGCCGTTCGCGACGAAGAGGTCGAGCAGGCCGTCCAAGTCGGCGTCGAAGAACCCCGTGCCGAAGCCGGTGCGCGGGCGCGTCGGCGCGGCGAGCCCGAAGGCGACGGTCCGGTCGTCGAACCATCCGCCCTGGTTCAGGTAGAGCGCGGCCGCCTCGCGGTCGAGGTGGACCTTCCACAGGTCGAGATCGCCGTCGCCGTCGACGTCGGCCGCGTCGACGCCCATCCCCGCCTGCGACTTGCCCATCTCGTCGACCGCGACGCCGAGGCGCAGGCCGTCCTCGCGGAACGTCCCGTCGCCCTGATTGAGCCACGCGAAGCTGAACATCTGGTCGTTGGACACGTAGAGGTCGACGCGTCCGTCGCCGTCGAGGTCGGTGCACAGGACGCCGAGCGCCGTTCCCGCCTTCGTCCTCAGCCCCGCGGCCTCCGAGACATCGGTGAATCGCCCGCCGCCGTCGTTGCGAAAAAGCACCGCCGTCGACGGCGCGGCGTACGACTGAGGCGAGCAGTAGTCGGGCGCGCCGTTCGGCCCGTCGCAGCGTTTCTCGAGGAACGCGGGCGTGTCTTTCCAATCGACGTAGCGGCCCACGAACAGGTCGTAGTCCCCGTCGGCGTCGTAATCGACGAACGCCGCGCTGGTCGACCATCCTCCGCAGGCCGTGCCGGAGACATCCGTCGCGTCGACGAACCGGCCGCCGTCGTTGCGAAGCAGCGTGTTGCGTCCGAGCCCGACGACGTACAGATCCGGGTCTCCGTCCCCGTCGTAGTCCCCGACGGCGCATCCCATCCCGTAGCCGTCGCACGCGACGCCCGTCGCGTCGGCGACGTCTTCGAACTTGCCGCCTCCGAGGTTCCGGAAGAGGCGGTTCTTGAAGCGCCCGGCGCGCGGCCGGCCCATCTCGCCGGAGTCGACGAGATAGGCGTCGAGGCGCCCGTCGCCGTCGTAGTCGAGCCATCCGGCGCCGCCGCCCATGATCTCGGGAAGCAGGCGCTTTTGCGACGCGCCGGACGTGTGACGGAAGCGGATGCCGGAAGCCTCCGCGACCTCGACGAACCAGGGCGGCTCCTGCGGCGGGCCGGTCTGCACGCCGCCCCGGGAGTCGCCTCCCCCGCAACCGGCGACCGCGAGCGCCAACGCCGCGTGCGCCGCGAAAGTCGTCGCGCGCGACCCCGCGGCGAGGGCGACGCGGGCGCGCGGGGCGACGACCCGAAGACCGGAACGAAAGAACGCACGCAAGCGCGCGCAGGATAGCGTCGCCGTCGCTCGCTAACGCCCCGCCGCCGCGCGGCGCGCCTGCTCGAGGCCGCGCTGCGCGGG
>DASPNK010000510.1:0-3049 GCA_035626575.1 Planctomycetota bacterium
GGTGATCCGCGGCGACGTCGCGGGGACCTACCAGGCGACCGGCTCAGCCTCCGGCGACCTCTGGCTGGGGACGCCCGGCGCCTTCGCGGCGACCGTGACGGCGGCGGCGACCAGCGAGCCGTTCGTCGTCGAGCTGCCGGAGCTGCGCCTCGACTTCGTGACCCCGACGTCCGTGACCGCGGGTCAACCGTTCGACCTCGAGGTCCATGTCACCAACGAAGGTCAGGCGACCGCGCAGCTCGTCCGCGTGTCCCTCAAGATCGACCAGCTCGTCAACTGCTCGCCCGACCAGGTCCAGCCCGGCCCGGGCCTCGCGCCCCCGCCGTCGCCGACCGTGTGCGCGACGTGCAACTGCTCGCCCTGCTTCAGCGCCGCGCCGCAGCCGACGCACTTCTACCTCGACGCATTCAACCAGGTGACGCGGATGGAGGTCGAGGTCGGCGACATCCCGCCGGGCCAGACCGCCGGCGCGCGGTTCCGACTGATCTCGCACGTCACGGGGACGGTCGTGCAGGTCCAGACGCAGGTGTGGAACTCGACCACCGCGTCGCCGCCGGTCTTCGCCGCGCAGGCGTACCCGGGCACGCCGCCGAGCGACCCCGACGGCGGCTGCCTGATGCTCACCGGCGTCAACGTGCCGTTCGCCGCGGGCGACGCGACGTTCCTCAAGACCGTACCGAGCGGCCCGGGCAACTCGCTCTCGGTGACGGTGGCGACGACCAACCCCGCGCTGCTCGGGTTCCCGTACCTGCTGGCCGTCGACGCCTTCACGCCGAACGGGGCCTACGATCTCCCGCCGGTCCCCTTCGCCCTGCCCCACCTCTGGTTCGGCCCGAACGCGGTCCTCCTGGTGAACGGCGTGGCGCAGGGCCAAGTGCTCCTGCCCGGCGGCAACCACTTCTACTTCGTCGTCCCGCCGTTCCTCTCGGGTTACCACCTGCTCTTGCAGGCCGCGGTCGGCGCGCCGGGCGGCTACTGCGCCACGGATGCGCACGAGATGGTATTCGAATGACCGACGTCGTCTCGGCCCCGGTCATGCGCCGGGGCGAGACCCGATGCGACCGCTTGGCGGATCCTGCGCGCCGCGTGCAACCTCGTCCCAGCCCTACTGCGCGCCAACAGGATTCCGACGAGGCATTCAACGTCGCCGCGCCAGGACGCTCGCCCGCCGCAAGGCGGCCTTCGTCGTCATGGAGCGGTTCAACTCGTCAAAATCACCAGAGGTCGGGCGTCGTCGTCCCGCCCCAGCTCAGTGCCAAATTAGTGTGCGAGGTACAGTGGCGCAGAAGGACAGCATCCCGGCCGAGCGGCGGCGCCAGTTCGAGCTGATCGAGGTCGCCACCGTCGCCACGCTACGATCGGCGAGTTCGATGGGGAAGCCGCTGGAGGCCATGCATCCGGTGGTCCCCTTCGTGGAAACCAATTTTCGCCTCGACATGGAGCTGTTCTTCAAGACTGAAGCCGACCGTCGCGCGTTCGAAGCAGACGGGTCTTCCGAGGCCTTGGCGAAGGAGTTTTGCCGCGAACTCGCGAAGGCGGGTTACCCGCCTGATTGGTTGAAGTTGGTCATCTGCCGATTCAGTTCCTATGAAGTCGTGGACCGCGACTTTGAAGGAAGTTACTTCTACTTTCTGAGGTGACGCATTCCATGCAACAAACGTTCGGCAGGTGGGTGCTCGAACACGACCCCGACGCGACCCGCCGCTGTTACGCGCGGCTCGCGCCCGGCGCGGGCTGCGACTGTTGCTATTGCCGCAATTACGATGCGGCCGCCGGGCGAACCTTTCCGGCGGAGTTCATTGCGCTCGCACATGCGCTCGGCGTCGACTTGAAGAAGCCTGCCGAGCTCGGCCACCCTTGCCGCGAACCATCGGGTCTCCACATGACGACGGGTTGGTTCCACCTGGTCGGCTCGATCTTGACCGGAGACGACGTGGTGCACAGGAACGGCAACGTCGGCATTTTTCGATACGAAGTGTTGGCTCCGGGCTGCGATTTCGGATTCTCCGCTCGGTTAGCCTCGGTCCGCGAGGCGTTCGAGGGGCTTCCGTTGGTTCAACTGGAGTTCACGACCCGCGTTCCGTGGGTTCTCAACGAGCCCGAGCCCGACATCGAAACAGGTGTTGCTTGAGCACCGAGCGCGTGAAGCGGACGCCGTCGCGACGAGTCCCACGCTGACGCGATGAGGGTCGAACGCACGGTGCGTCAAGGCGTCGCTCGTCGCCGACCGAGGCTCAATCCATGACACGTGCTCTAACCGCTCTGTTTCTTGTCATCGCCGCTGCCTTCGGGCCGGCTCCGTCGCCGGCGCGACCTGCGCAAGTCGACGACTCGCCTTCGTTCTCGCGTGGCTCCGCCGAGGAACGCGATGAGTGCATGGTCGAAGTCCACATGGAACCGGCTCTCACGGTCGATCATCTGTGCGTGCTTGTCGAGCGCGAGTTGGGCGCCACCGTGATGGCCGAGGCGTCCATTGCCTCGGTCCGCCTTGGTATTGATGGCCTGTTCAAGGTTCCGAGACATCAAATAGTCGGTTTCTTCCAATCCGTGCTGATTTCCCGCGGACTTTGCGCACCGAGGTTCAAGGCGGCGTTCGTGGTCTTCGCCATGCCACGGTGATCGCATCTACTGAAAGCGGGGTTCGCACCGCGCCTACGCCGCGGCGCGCTCGACGCCTCGCAGCGACGGGACGTCGCTGTTCTCTGCTCACCCCGCATCCGCCGTGAGCCCCAACGTGTTCCCCGCCTCTCCCCGCCGCGCCGTCGCCCCGCCCATCAACCTTCCGAACGCCTCATCCACCGCGTCCCTGAGCACCGTCGCCGACCTCCCAAGGTAGTGCATCTGCGCGATGGAGACGCCCTTCCCGCCCGCCGAGTGCCTGACCACCGCCTCCTCTGCGGCGACTCGACCTCGTGCGACGACCTCGCGCGCCTGATGCGCGGCGAGAAGGCGGACCTCTGGGCGCACGACCCGCCCTACTGCGTCGACTACACCGGCATGGATGGCCCGATCCACAACGGCAAGCCCTCCGGCAAGGACTGGTCGCACC
>DASPNK010000511.1:0-2994 GCA_035626575.1 Planctomycetota bacterium
CGATCCCCAGCGACTTCTTGACGGCTTCGGTCGCGACCACGCCCCCGAGAAGCCCGCCGACGATCGACTTGCCTTGGAAGAGCGCCGCGCCCCCGCCGCTCCAGAGGCGCAGGGTCTCCGCCGGGTCTTCGAGCCAGGCGAGCAGCTTCGACCCGACGGCGGCGCCGACGACGGCCGCGGCGAGCGTCGTCAGCCGCTGCGACGGCTCGAGGACGTCGCCTTGGCGGCGGAATCGGCGATAGAGCCAGAAACCCGTCGCGTAGGCGAGCATCTCCATCACCAGGTGCGGGTGCAGCCGCCACGGCCCGATGGGAACCCAGACCGGAAACGTCACACGACCTCCTCCCGCGGCCTGCGCCGCCCCGCGAGCCGGCGTTCCGCGGCGCGACGCCGCGGGACCGGGCGCGCCCGGCGCCTCAGTAGCGGCGCCGCGGCGCGTGCTTGTAGCGGCACTCGCCGCAACGAAGGGTGTCGGGGCACCAGAGCCTCGCGGCGCCCTCCGCCTGCCGGAGGACCAGTCGGTCGCCGGCGTCGATCGAATATTGCACCGGATCGTTGTCGCAGGTGAGCGTCGCGGGGCCTCGCGCCAGTTCGACGGCGAGCGTCTCCGTCTCCTTCAGCACGAGGTGCGTGAGGAAATCGGTGCAGTTGTTGAAGGCGACCCCGATGCCGGTCCGAAGGGTGACCCGCGTGATCGAGCGGAAGTACGCCGACGATCCGAACGGCGTCGCGAAGACGAGGCCGTCGCCGATGATCTCCTCGGTGACGGGCATGTCGTTGAGGAAGACGTTGAACCGCACCGCCGACCGCGGGTCGGCGTTGCGGAAGATGATGTCGTTGATGGCGGTCAGCCGCACGCTGCGGCAGACGCCTTCGATCTTCATCAGGCTCTCTTCGTCGACCTTGCCGCGGGCGAGGCGCGCCAGCACGACGTCGTCGGCGTGGCGGTCGCACTTCGCGCACGAATCGGAACGCCGAAAGCCGATCTTGGGAACGCCCGGAAAATCGCGCTCGGCGCCCATCAACGTGCCGTCGCCGCCGTACGCGACGATGACGTCCGGCGCGTCGTCCACGATCGACATCCCCAGCGAGCGGGCGTATGTCTCGAACGAGGGCGGCGGCGAGCCGAGGATGCGCAACTTGAGCGGCATGCCCGCGGGTTTGTAACCGATGCCGCGACCCCGGGCGAGCGACGCGGCGGGCGTCGCCTTACGATCGCGGCCGAGACTCCCGCATGATTCCGTCCGACCTTCCGCCCGGCGTCGATCCCCTCGAAGCGGCGCGACGACTCGCGGCGCGGCGCGCGTTTCTGGCGCGGGCCGCGGCGGGCGCGGGGTTCGTCGTGTGCGGGTACGCGTGCGACGCGGCGTCGGAAGCCCGCACCCTCGAAGCGTCCCGCGAAACGACTCCGTCGGGAAAACCGCGCCTGCCGCCGGGGCAGTACCTCCTCGACACGCTGCGCCCGATGGGCGGCGCGGCGGGCGATCCGCGGCCTTCGCAGTGGCGCCTCCGCGTTCATGGCGCGGTCGAGCGTCCGCTGGAGATCGACTACCGCCGGTTGCTCGAGCTGCCGCAGACCGAACAGCTCGCCGACGTCCACTGCGTGACCGCGTGGTCGGTGCTGGGCGCCGCCTGGAAGGGCGTGTCGCTCGCCTTGCTCGCCGACGAGGCCAAGGTGCGCCGCGACGCGCGGCACGTGATCTTCGAAGCGGCGCACGGCTACACGGCGAACGTGCCGATCGGCGAAGCGCTGGCGCCGAACGTGCTCGTCGCCCACGCGTTCGAAGGGCGCCCGCTGGCGCGCGACCACGGTCCGCCCGTGCGCGCCCTCGTGCCGGACCTCTACTTCTGGAAAAGCGCCAAGTGGCTGGTCGGCGTGCGCTTCGTCGAGCGCGACGAGCCGGGGTACTGGGAGACGCGCGGCTACCACAACCACGGCGACCCCTGGAAAGAGGAGCGGTATGCCTGACGCACCGCCGGCGCCGTCCCGCCGCGGCGCCGATCTGCGCGCGACGCTCCGCGCGTGGCATCGCGACCTCGGGTTCCTCGCCGTCGGTTTGACCGTCGTCTACGCCGGTTCGGGCCTCGCGGTGAATCATCTCGCCGACTGGGATCCCAACTTCGCGCGCGTCGAACGGGTGCACGAGTTGGGGCCGCTGCCTTCGGAGGCGCCCGAGGCCGTCGCCCGGCGCGTCGGCGAGCGGCTCGCGATCCGCGAGACGCCGCTCGACGTCTTCGCGGCGTCGCCGACGCGTCTCGACGTCGTCTACGAGCGTCGGACGCTCCACGTCGATCCGACGACCGGGCGCGTGGTCGACGAAGCGGAGTCGCCGCGCTTCTTCCTCCGCCTCGCGAACTGGCTGCACCTCAACCGCGGCAAGCGCGCCTGGATCTGGTTCGCCGACGGCTACGCGGTTCTCCTGCTCGCTCTCGCCGCGACGGGCGTCTTCATGCTGCCGCTGCGCCGCGGGCTTCTCGGCCGCGGCGGACTCTTTCTCCTCGCCGGCGTCGCCGCGCCGGTGCTCTACGTCGTCCTCTCGGGCGGGCCGTAGCGCAAGGACACGCGCGCAGGGGCTCCGTCGTGCGAAGCGCGCGACGACGCTCCGCGCATCGGTAGTTCGACGACGCCGGTTCCATCCGCGTCGACCGCAAGCTCACGAAGCAGGTTCGTCGCTCCGTTTCGCGGGGCGTGCGAACCTGCGATCCGGGTTCCTTCCGCCGTCCGACGCCGCGCCCCTACGGGCTCGGCGCCGACGTGGGCGCCGGGCAGGGGGGGCGCGTGCGGCGGCGGACCCACGAGGCGTGCGTCAGGCGGCCGCGGCTGAGGAGGCGCTCGGTGAAGGTGACCTTCTCGAACGCGAAGTGGCGGTCGGTGGCGCGGACGTGAGGCGCGAGGGTTTCCGCCACCATGCGAAAGAGACCGCGTTCGAGGATCTCTTCGGCGAGGCGCTGGTAGTCGCGCAGGACGCCGTCCGAGAGCACGCCCCCGACATG
>DASPNK010000512.1:0-5255 GCA_035626575.1 Planctomycetota bacterium
CGACGACGGCGCCCGCGCGCCGCCGTCTCCGGTGGACGCGAACCCCTCGCGCGCCTCCTTCGGCGGCGCGGCTTTCTCGCGGATCCAGCGCACGCCGTCGACCGTCGACTCTTCGGTCTCCTGCTTCGAGCTCTTCTCGTACGCGCGGCGCACCGCCGCGATGTAGTCGTTCGCGTCGGCGGGATCGAGGCCGGCGACCAGGACCAGGTTGCGCTCCGACGTGCGACCGGCGCCGTCCGGCACCATGCCGAATACCAGCCCGTTCTTCAGCGGATCGAGCAGCACGTCGGTGCCGACGCCGAGCCGGCCGGTGAGCCAGCGGACGCCCATGCCGACGGTGGGCGCGAAGGGGAACTGCGCCTTGTCGGTGAGGAACGTCTCGATGCGGCGGAGGTGCGGGCCGACGTCGCCCGAAAAGGAGACGCAGAAGCCGGTGTCGGCCGGCATTCCTGCGGCGAGGCCGGGAGGCCCCGCCTTCGACTTGAGGAGTTGGAAGGCGGTCACCGGCCCGTCCGCTTTCGCCGTGATCACGCCGTTGGGGCCGTCCTCGCGGTACCCGATGCCCGCGATCTTCGTCAGCCCGAGCGGCTGGATGACGTCGTTCATCTGCTTCCGCGTCCGCTCCGACAGACGGTCGCGGATCAGCTCCAGAAGCGCGCCGAAGCGCATGTAGCCGACGCGCGGCCCGCGGCCGTCGCCGCACGTCGCGCGGAACGTCGCGCTCTGCGCCAGCGTGTTCGTCGCCCCGCCCTTCGCCGCCTTCAGGACGGAGTCGAGCCGCTCGGGCGTCGTCGCCAGCACCACCTTGTTGCCGTAAATGGCGAGCGTCGGCGAGAACGCCTCCCCGAGGCCCAGCACAAGGTCGCCGCGCTCGCTGCGCGTCGCCATGCCGCGGTCGACGAGCATCGCCGACACTTCGTTGTACATCTCGACCGCCAGGGACGACTCGAACACGGCGACCAGGTCGGGCACCGGCGGCGAGTCCGCCAACCCTTCGTCGCCTTCCCAGTTGAGCGTGAACAGCGCGACCTCGATCGACCCGATGCTTCGCATCCAGGAGTCCATCGAGCCCTCCTCGACGCCGGCGTTCCGATCGGCTTCCTTGAAGCCCTTGTCCATCGCGCGGCGGGTGCGCGCCGCGCTCTTCTGCGGGGCCTTCCACGTGTCGCCGCTTCCCATCAGCTTCTCGAAGTCGTTGACCGGGTCTTCGAGCCGCACGTAGGCGATCACGTCGGCGGGGATCAGCTCGGCCAGCGGCGGGATCGGCCCGCTCTCGACCTTGACTTGCTGCGCGAACGCCGCGACGGCGCTCAGCGCGAGGGCGGCGAGGATTCGGGAACGCATGGAAGTCTCCGGGGGGGCTCGAGGCGCGGGGCGGGCGTCGGCGGAAGCGCGTGCGGGCGGCGCGGCGGTCTCAGCGGTCGTCGTCGTCCGGGCGGCGGCGGCGGGCGCGCGCGCCGAGCGTCACGGCGGCCAGGAGCAGCAGGCCTTCCGCGACGTGCGGAAAGCGGGCGTAGAGGTGTTTCGCCGGCTCGAAGGACTTCACGAGCGACGCGGCGTCGTCGACCGCGAGCACGCCCGGGAGCGCGGCGGCGGCGCCGAAGAGCACGCCGAGCAGCGCGAGCCCGCGGAAACGCGTCCCCGGCATGAGCAACGCGAGCAGCAGGCCGGCGAGCCCGAGGCAGGCCGCGGTGACCGGCATGACGAACGGCGGCTTCTCGCTCACGCCGCCCCGCGCCATGTCGACCATGTCGCGCGCGACGGTCTTGAGGCGCTCGGCGTCGGGCAGCGCGGCGGGCGCGTCCTGCGCGGCGCGCTCGATCATCGTGCGGCGCGCCTTCACGGCGGCTTCGGCGTAGGGGTACTCCCGCAGCAGCCGGTTGAAATCGTAAGACGCGGGCGTGCTCGGGGCGCCCGTCTCGGGGCCGGCGTGAGCGAGGTACTCGGCCTCCGCCTGCTCGGCGGTGAACAGGCCGTGCGCGAAAAGCAGCACCGTCAGGACGAGCAGGCCGACGAAGAGCAGAAATCGCATGGGCGGAGTCTACGAGGGCGGAACGACCGGCCGCAGCGCGCCGGACCGCGGCGCCGGCGGGGACCGACCGCCGGCATTCGCGCCGTCGACGACTTCTTCGGTTCGGGGGGACGCGGATGCCGTCGTCCCGCGCCTCCAACCCGCCGTCGGCGCCTTCGATACGCCGGGCGGAACGGGCCGAATCGCCGGTTTCCCGGCGACGCGGCTAACCGGTTCGACGCTCCGGCGCCGCGGTCTCCGACATCCGCCGCCGGATGTGGCGCGCAAGCACGGCGGCGAGGGGCGGCGGGACCGCGTTGCCGATCTGCACGCCGACCTCGGTCTTCGAGCCGTGAAACTCGAAGTCCTCCGGGAACCCCTGCAGGATCGCGGCTTCGCGGTGGGTGATCGGGCGGTGCGCGGTCGGGTGCAGGTAGCGGCCCTTTTCCGGCTTGTAGAACTCGGTGCGGATCGTGACCGACGGGCGATCCCACCACAGCCGGCCGAAGAGGTCCGTGCCCCCTTCGGTCTTCCGCTTCCAGCACTCGGGCGTGAGGCGGGTCGGCAGGTCGAAGCGGTTCCCGCCCTCGGGGATCGACCGGTACCGCTCGAGCGACATCGGCGTCGGGGAACGGCCGACATGCCACGACCTGCCGTCGGGCCGGCGCGGCACATGGCCGATCGCGTCGCGCACCGTCGCCCACGGCTTGAGGCCGGGAGCGAGGCCGCGTCGCGGGTCGCCGTGCGTCGGCGGGGGAAAGGTCGGCGGCCCCCCGAGGCGCGACCCGATCACGATCGCGCGCTTGCGCGTCTGAGGCACGCCGTAGTCGGCGAAGTTGAGGACGCGGCCTTCGACCTGATAGCCGAGCCGGGCCGCCGCCTGCCGCAGCGCATCGTATTCGCGCGACTTGAGCAGCGGCGGCACGTTCTCCAGCACGAAGACCAGGGGCTCCGCCTCCGCGACGCAGCGCAGGAAGTGGCGCCAGAGTCGATTGCGAGGATCGTCCGCGGCGCGCGTCCCGAGATTGGAGAAGCCCTGGCACGGTGGGCCGCCGGCGACGACGTCCGCCCTGGGAAACGACGCGACCGATTCGACGGGCCCTTCGACGACGTTGGGAGTGACGTTCGCCCGAAGCGTCGCGCACGCCGCGGGTGAGATCTCGTTGGCGAGAACCGTCGCGAAGCCCGCCTGCCTGAACCCGAGCGCCATGCCGCCGCAGCCGGCGAACAGCTCGATCACCGTGGGGCGATCGTCGGCCGCGCTCGCGCGGCGCGGGGGCGTGCGGGTGGGCTCGCGGGTCTGAGGCATGCGGCGGCTCGCGCGCGGAGGGTACCTCACGGCGATGACGCGCGTCGGAAGCGGGCGAACGCCCCGGCCGGCAGGCGGCGCCCGCCGTCGGCTTCGGCGACGCTCATCTCGCCGGACGCGACGTCGCAACCGGCGAGGTCGAAGCGCTCGCGCAGCAGGTTCTCGAGGACGAGCGGCGTGAATCCCGGCGAGTGGCACGAGAAGAACACGAAGGCCGGCGTCTTCGACAGCACGCGCGCCGTCTGATCGAGCAGCGCGCCGACCGACTCTTCGATCTTCCAGACCTGGCCGCGGGCGCCGCGCCCGAACGACGGCGGATCGAGCACGACGCCGTCGTAGGCGCGGCCGCGACGCTCCTCGCGGCGGAGGAACTCGACGACGTCGTCGACGATCCACCGCAGCGGACGTTCGGCCAGATCGTTGAGGGCGGCGTTTTCGCGCGCCCAGTCGACGACGCCTTTCGCGGCGTCGACGTGGCAGACGGACGCCCCGCCCTGCGCGCAGGCCAGCGTGGCGCCGCCGGTGTACGCGAAGAGGTTCAACACCTGCGGAGGCGCGCCGCGGGCCGTGGCCGCGCGGCAGGTTTCGCGGAGCCACGTCCAGGCGTCGGCATGCTCGGCGAAAAGGCCGAGGTGTCCGAAGCCCGTCGGCTTGATGCGCAGCGTGAGCCCGCCGTACTCGACGTCCCACGACGCGGGCAGCGCGCGACGCAGCTCCCAGCGCCCGCCGCCCTGGTCGCTGCGGTGGTGATAGGCGTCGACCTTGTCCCATTCCGCCCGCGGCCGACGCGGCCGCCAGAACGCCGCCGTCGCCTGCCGGTCGAGAAGCACCGGCCCCACGCGCTCCAGCTTGCGACCGTCGCCGCTGTCGAGCAGCGCGTACCCGTCGGTCACGGCTCGCGTCCCTCGCCGCCTTCGACGGGGCCGCTCTTCCCGTAACGGCCGAGCCACTCCGCCTTCCACGCCTGGAAGCGCTTCGCCGCGATCGCCTCGCGCATCTCGCGCATCAGGTCGCCGTAGAAGTGGACGTTGTGGATCGACGCGAGCGTCTCGAAGAGCGGCTCGCGCGCGTAGAAGAGATGCCGCAGCACGAGCCGCGAGTAGCGCGCGCAGGCGTAGCAGCCGCACTTCGTGTCGACGGGATACTTGTCCTTGCGGTAGCGCTTGTCGGTGACGCGCAGCTTGCCGGTGCGCGTGAACAGCGTCCCGCCGCGCCCGTAGCGCGTCGGGATCACGCAGTCGAACATGTCCACGCCGTGCTCGACGGCGGCGATCATGTCCTCCGGCAGCCCCACGCCCATCAGGTAGCGGGGGAGGTTCGCGGGCAGGAGCGGCGCCGTCCAGCGCACCGTCTGCGTCATCAGGTCGAAGCCCTCGCCGACGCTCACGCCGCCGATGGCGAACCCGTCGAAGTCGATCTGCGACAGCTCGCGCGCGCTGCGCGCGCGGAGATCTTCGAACACGCCGCCCTGGACGATGCCGAAGAGGAACTGGTGCGGCGCGAGCGGGAACTTCCGGCAGCGTTCGCCCCAGCGGGTCGTGCGCTCGAGCGCCTTCACGATGTAGGGACGGGGCGCGTCGTGCGGCGCGCATTCGTCGAACGCCATGACGACGTCCGCGCCGAGGTCGCGCTGGATCTCCATCGACCGCTCGGGGTCGAGGAAGGTCGGCGTCCCGTCTTTCTCCCACCAGAAGGTCACGCCCTCGTCGGTGATCTTCTTCTCCGGAAGCGAGAACACCTGGAAACCGCCGGAGTCGGTGAGGATCGACCGGTCCCACGCCATGAACCGGTGCAGCCCGCCCTGCTTCTTCACCAGCTCGCGCCGGTCCTCGAGCGCGAGGTGGAACGTGTTGGCGAGGACCACTTCGGCGCCCGTCGCCGCCACCTGGTCGGGCGTCATCGCCTTCACCGCGCCCTGCGTCCCGACGGGCATGA
>DASPNK010000513.1:0-6846 GCA_035626575.1 Planctomycetota bacterium
GGCGCGCCGGGCGGCGAACCGCGCGGCGCCCGGGAACGTCAGCTCCAACCGACGGGCCGCGATCTCGGCCAGCGTCAAAACGAGCGCGGCGGCGAGGAACGCGAGCGCGGCGTCGGTCGCCCCCGACGCGCGTCGGGGGCCGTCGAACAGCTCCGACGGCGGCGGCTCCACGCGACCGCCGGTGATTTCCGCCGCTTCCCGCAGCAGGCGTTCGCCCGCGCCGGGATCGGCCTGCGGTTCGAATTCGGGCGAGATGGGGAGGCACAGAGGCGGCGTCCGCAACACGGCGCCGTCCGGCCCGACGGCGGCCGCGCGCCAGGCGCCGGAGCCGCGAAGAGGGAGCCGGGCTTCGACCCGCCGCGCGCCGACGCGGCGGAAGATCGCGTCGACCGCGACGCCGTCGGGCCCGGAGAAGCGGCCGACGGCTTTGGCGAGGTCCGCCTCCGCGCCTTCTTCCGCCTCGATCGACAGCACGCCTTCGCGGCCGTCGCGCGTGAAGTCGGCGAACAGCCGGCCGCTCGCCTCCGTCCCGGAGAGGCGGCGCACGACTCCCGCGAAGAAGTCGCCGTACCGGTCCCACGTCGCCCAGCCGCCGGAGAACTCGCCGTCCGCTTCGCCGAGAAACGTCGCCGTCCGACCGAGGCCCGCCTGGCGGAAGGCGAGCAACGGCGCCGCGGACTCCCCGTCGGCGATCAGCGCCGTCGACGCGTCTTCGCGCGCGTAAGCCACCGACCAGCCGTCGAGGGTCGGAAACGGCCCGCCGCCGAGCGACCCGAGCTCCGCGGCGTCCGGGCCGGGGCGCGGAACGACGACGCGTCTCGCGAAACCGGACCGCGTCGCCTGCAGGGTCTCTTCGGCGAAGACGCGCGGCAGATCCTCGGGCGCGCTCACGAAGAAGCACCTGCCGCCGCCCAGCTCGGCGATGCTCCGAAGCAGCGCCGCGTCGGGGTCGTTCTCCGAGCCGAGCGCGATGCAGGAGACGGTCGTGCCGCTTTCGCGGAGCGGCGGCAGGAACGTCGCGTAATCGCCCGGTTCCTCGGCGTCGGCCGCGTCGGCGAAAAGCACGACGTGCCGGTTCCGCTGCGGGGCGTCGCGAAGCTCCGCGACCGCGGCGTGCAGCGCCCGCCCGACGTAGATGCCGCCGCCCTGCGACTCGATGCTCAGGATCTTCGAGCGCACCGCTCCCGCCCGGGAGACGTCGCCGAACGGCGCCACCACGTGCGCTTCGACGTCCACCGCGAGCGCGGCGAACCCGTCGGCCGGCGCCAGGGAGTCGAGCGCCGCCACGGCGCCGCGGTTGGCGAGATCCATCTTGGCGAGGCCGCCGTCGACGGGCGCCGCCATCGATCCCGAACGGTCGAGCGCCACCGCCATCGCCATCGCGAAGCGCCGCATCTCGCGGCGCACTTCGAGCGAGACGGGAAGCGTCCGCTCCACCGGACTGAGCCGCCAGCCGCCGACGCCGAACGACGCGCGTCCGCCGGTCATCATCAGCCCGCCGCCCAGGTCTTCCACGAAAGCGCGGAGCGACTCCGCCGCGCCGCGCGGCAGCTTCGACGCCGGCACGTTCTCGAGGATCACGGCGCGCCATGCGTCCCAGGCGTCCGCGGCCGCGGGGGCGTCTTCCGGCCGCCGGACGTCGACGCGGAACCCCGCCGCCCGCAGCGACCGCGTCAGTCGGTCCTCGCGCCCCTCCGGCGTCAGGCAGAGGACGCCGGTCTCGCCTTCGACGCGCAGCAACGCGATCGCGCGGTCGTTCTCCGGCGTGCGGTCGTCCGCGCCTTCGACGACGATCTCGTAGCGGCGGAGGCCGGGTTCGCGGAGGCGGTCGTGGAAGACCAGCCGCTCCGCGCCCGGCTTCAGGTCCCGCTCCTCCCGCGCCACCGTCGCGCCGTCCCGCAGCACGTGCACGACCACGCGGCGGGGAACGTCGGAGCGCACCCACGCCGTCCACTGGAACGGCTCGCCGGGATGGACGAAGGCGGGCAGCGACGGCGCCTCCGCGACGACGTCCGCCCCGCCGGAGCGGCGCAGCGGGTAGACGTCGAGGCGCAATCCGCGCCGCGCCAGGAGTCGCGCGGCCGCGCGCACGTCGCCGCCGGTCGCCTCGCCGTCGGAGAACACCGCCAGCGAGCCGGGGCGGCCCGGCGGGATCGCCGCCGCCGCGCGCTCGACCGCGAGGGCGAGGTCGCTTCCGTCGCGGTCGACCGGCGCGCCGATTTCCGACGGACGGAATCCCGCGGTCGGCGGCGCGAGCGTCGCGACGTCGGCGCCGAACGCCGTCAGACCGACGCGGTCGCCCTCGCGAGCCGCCGCGGCGCCGGCCCGAAGGATCTCGTCGACCGCTACGTCGTGGCGAGGGCTCGCGGACCAGGAGCGGTCGACGACGAACACGACGTCTCGCCCCGCGTCGAGCCCGGCGACGCGCGGTTCCGCGAGCGCGCCGAGGATCGCGACGAGCGCCGCCGCGCGCAACGCGACGACGAGCGGCCGGTTCCCGAGACGGCCTCGCAGCGCGAGGAGGATCGGCGCCGCCAGCAGGAACGCCTCGGGTCGTTCGAACCGGATCACGCGACGCTCCCGCGGCGCAGGACGCGCCAGTCGAGCGCGAGGGCGACCAGCGCGATCAACGCCAGCAGCCGCCGCTCGAAGGTTCCGGAGGGCACGGGCGCCTCGTCCGCGGCGTCGGTCGACGCGCGCGCCGCCGCGCGCGTCGCGGTCGCCGCTCCGGACAGATCCGACTCGCGCGCATCGGCGAAACGCGCCGCGAAACGGCCCGCTTCGACGCCGTCCTCAAGGATCCGGTAAGCGCCCGCGCGCTCGGCCGTGAAGGCGACCGTGCGGCCCCCGTGGAGATCGACCGGGGCGCCGTCCGGGCCGATCGCCGTCGGGACGCGTCCCGGCGTGCGTCGCCAGGTCGCCTCTTCGCCGACGAGAACGGCGGCGGTCGTCGCGCCCGGCGCTTCGCGCCGCGCCGCCTCCACGAGATTCCCCGCGAGGATCGGCCAGTCCGGCGACGCGACGAGGTTCCCGCGCTCGACGTCGAGATTGAACCGGTAGCGCACGCCGCCGGCGTCCGTCTCCTCGGCGAGGAGCGTCGCGGCGCCGGCCGAAGCGAGCGGGACGCCGGGCGGCGGCGCGGCGCCGGCGCCCCAGGCGACGCCGGCCAGCGCGACGCCGTCGAGCAGGGGATGTCTCCGTTGCAGCAGGAACGGCCCGACCCAGTCGGACCGTTCGCCGTCTGTCGGCGCCACGACGACCTCGACCCGACCGCCGACGAGCCGCCCCGGCGTCGTCGCGAACGTCAGGTGCGCGAGCGCCGGGTCGCCGACGAGCGTCGCGGCTTCGGCGGCCGAGATCGCACGCTCGAGGCGGAGCGCGCGCGAGACGTCGGCGGGCAGGAGGTTGCAGACGCGAACGATGCGGGGCGGCTCCGGAAACGTCGGCGCGACGTCGTCCGCGGCGAGGGCGTCTCCGGCGAGCGCCGCCGTCCACGCCTCGCCGTCCCGCGGGACGCGGAACGTCGTCGTCGCCGCGCCGCCGGGTTCCAGCACGACCGCCGCTTCGGCCTCCGGCGCCACGTCGCCGCGGGCGCTTTCGCCGCGGAAGAGTCGCACCTTCGAGGTCCGGGGCGCGCCCCCGAAGGCGCCGACGACGACCGCGATCTCTTCGAAACCGGCGTCGATCGGCGCGCGCGTCGCCGAGAGCAACGCGTCGTTGGCGGCGGCCCGTCCGACGGCGCGCGTTTCGACGTCGGAGGGAGCGTCGGGCGCGGGTCGATCGGTGAGAAAAACGACGGGCTCGCCGGGACGGGCGACGTCGGCCGCCACGGCGAAGGCGGGAAGCGCGTCGGCGTGCGGCGACGTCGGCGTCCGGGCCCTCAAGGCGGCGGCAGCGCCGCGGGCCGCGGCCCGCGGGCCCCAGACGACGGCGGGACGCCGTTCGACCGTGACTACGGTGAGCAGGCCGTCGGGCCCCAGGCCGTCGGCGAGCGCGTCCAACGCGTCGAGGGCCCGGTCCCACGCCGAAGAGCCGCCGACCGTCGCGCCCATCGACGCCGTCGCGTCGAGCACCACGACCGCCGCTTCCGCCTTGCGTCCGAGGCCGACCGTCGCGCCCCCGACCGCGAGGGCGAGCGCCAGCGCGGCGACGATCTCGCACCAGAACGAGGCCCCGGCGACCAGCGGCGCGCGGGAGCGTCCCGCGGCCGCGTCGGCGGCATGTTCGGGGAAGAGGAACAGCGCGGCGACGCGTCGCTCCCGGCGCCGCCGCCGGAAATGATGGAGCGCGACGACCGCCGCGGGCGCGGCGATCGCGGTCGCGACGGCCCACCAGGTCACCGCGGCTCCGTCAGGCCGGCCGCCAGAAGCGGTCCGCCGAACAGGGCGGCGGGCGCCGCGGCGGTCGCCAGCGCGTAGCGGCCTCCCGCGGCGCGCACCGCCTCCCGCACGGCGTCGCACAGGCGTCGCAGGCGCGCGTCGTAGTCCCGCCGCGCAGCCGCGGACCAGCGCAGATCCCGTCGCGCGCCCGACTCCACGTCGACCAGCGCCGAGACGCCGTCGACCTCCGGCGCGACCTCCCACGGGTCGAGGATCTGCACGACGGCCAACCCCGCCGCGCCGGCAGCCGCGCGGCGGACCAGCGGCGCCGGATCGTCCGGCGTGAGGAAGTCGGAGACGAGACGCCGCAGGCTCCGAGGTCGCAACGGCGCGGTCGGCGGGGCGAGCGCGACGTCGCGGCCGTCGAAGGCGATCGCCGCGGGATCTTCGATCCGCTCGCCCCCGAGCGCGTAGATCCGCGGCCGCCCTCCGTCGGCGACGCACCACGCGCACCAGGCTTCCACGAGGTCGCGTGCGGCGCAGGCCTTCGCGTCGGTCGTCGCCATCGAGGCCGAGACGTCGAGCAGCACGTCCACGTGCGGCGAGGTCTCCTCGCGGTAGAGCTTCAGCTTCAGGCGGTCGGTGCGGGCGTAGGCGCGCCAGTCGATGCGGCGCACGTCGTCGCCCGGCGCGTAGTCCCGCACGTCGGCGGGCTCGAGCGACGCTCCGAGGCCGGCGCCGAGCCGGTCGCCCGCCACGCCGGCGGCGACGTCCCCGCGCGCGGCCCGAAAACGACCGATCGCCGTCGCGAGCTCAGGCCTCACGCCGCCGTCTCGCCGCCGAAGCGTTCGCGACCTCTTCGAACGCGGAGGCCATGGCGCGCGCGCTCGGCGCCAGGAGCAGCGCGAGGAGGATCCACGGCGCCAGGGCGACGTCCAGGTCGCCCTCCATCTCCGGGACCGTGAAGAACGGATTGAAGACGTGCAGGGCGGACCAGGAACGCGGACTGAACCCTTCGAAGGCCCAGGGAAAGAAGCAGGCGAGCAGCCCGATGAGGACGACCATGCCTCGGGCGGCGCGGTCGAAGCGGCGGCCGGGCCCGAGCGGGCCTCGGCAAAGGCACCCGAGGGCGGCGTAGACGGCCGCGTAGCCGAGGACGCCGAAGGCGCGGGTCGCGTCGCGGCGGTCCGAGGCGAGGTTCGCGATCGGAGTCAGCGCCGCGATCACAAGGAGCGCGAACAGGAGGCCGCGACCGCGGCCCGGGAGGAAGGGGACCGCGAGCAGCGCCGCCGCGCGAGACCGCGGGACGAGCGTCCTCACCCGCGGCGAGAGAGGCTCTTCTTCGGTGGCGCCGGCCACGAAGATCGGCGTCGCGCACGCCGCGGCGATCAGCGCGAACATGGACCACTCGTTCCCGGAAGCCCCGGTGCAGGCGAGCGCCGCGGCGAAACCCGCGAGCGCGACGAGAAGGAAAACCCGCATCGCGGTGGCGCGATTCTCAAAGGGGTGCGTCAGCGCGCCGGCGGCGCCGAGCGCGCAGCCGCCGGTCACCGTCGCCGCGGTCAGAATCCGGAAGAGCATCGCCTTCGGGTCGGGGGGAGAAGTCGGCGCTCCGAAGCGCACCGCGACGCCGGCGGCGAACAGCGAGATCGCGCTGGAGAGGACGACGAGGATCGCGATCAGGGCGCCGACGATCGGAGCTCCGCGCGTGGCCGCGCCGGCGACCATCATGACGCCGGAAAGCGCGGCGCAGAGCGCCGCCGAGTCGACGTAGAACCGCGCGATGTCGGCGAGCCCGACGCCGCCGAGCAGGTAGGCCGACGCGACGAGCGGCGCGAAGAGCGACGCCCAGAAGAGGTACTGCAGGGCGACGACCTGCAACTTGCCGCGGACCACCGCGCCGGGACGGAAGCCGGTGACGAGCAGGCTTTCTGCGGTCGAGCCCGCCGCCTCCGCACGCATGCTGAAGAAAACCGCGACGGGCGTCAGCAGCGTGGTGAGCGGGAAGAAGACCGCCTGCAGCGCGCCGAAGAAGGAATCGCCGACCAGAGCGAGATCGGCGTCGGGGCGATTTCCGGTCAACGCTCCGCAGGCGGCGAGCGCGGCGCCCGCGAGGGCGATCGCCGTCAATGCGCGGAAGAACCGCGTCGCGGCGACCTGGGTCGCCTCGCGGACGAGCACCGGGTTGAAAAGATCGCTTCCGTGGCGCGTGCGGCGGGCGGGCGGCGCGGCGTCGACGGCCCCCGCGGCGACGGTTAGCTCGTTCATTGAAGGCGCCCCTGCGTGGCGCGGAGGAAGACGTCCTCCAGCCCCGCGTGGATGAGATGGAACTCGAGGACGGGAAGGCCCCGCGCCACGACGCGAGCGAGGAGCGCGGCCAGCGCCGCGTCGTCGCCGGAGAAGCGGAACGCGAGCGCGGCGCCGTCGTCCACCAGGTCGGCGACGCCCGGCTCCGCCGCGAGCGCGAGGCGCAGCTCGTCGCGGCGCTCGGCGGGCCTCACGCGGACCGCCCGACCTGGGGACTCGG
>DASPNK010000514.1:0-3790 GCA_035626575.1 Planctomycetota bacterium
GCGGGTCGACCTCGACGGCGACCTCGGCATCGTCGGCGAGGGTGAAGACGCGTCGGAACGCCGCGTGGAGGCGCTCCATCTCGGCCGGGCGGAGGAACGTCGGCGTGCCGCCGCCCCAGTGGTACTGCGACACCCGCCGCCGGCCGATCCCCGTGCGGCCCGCCGCGTCGAACTCGCGCTCGAGCGCGTCGAGGTAGGGCCCGGCCGCGTCGTGGTTCCGCGTGATCACCACGTTGCAGCCGCAGAAAAAGCAGCGCGCCTCGCAGAAGGGCACGTGGACGTAGGCCGACAGCGGCGCGTCGGACGCCGCCGCCGCCTCGAGCCGCGGGCCGTAGCTCGCGGGATCGAGGTCGTTCCGCCAGTCGACCGCGGTCGGGTACGACGTGTAGCGCGGCGCGCTGGTCGCGTACCTCACGAGGAACTCGCGCGGGACGCGGAGCTCGACCGCCGTCATCGCGCGCGCCCCCGCGAGCGCACCGCGTCGACGACGGCCTGCACCGACGCGACGGGGACCTGCGGCGTCAGCCCGGCGCCGAGGTTGAAGACGTGGCCGGGCGCGTCGACGAACGCGTCGAGCACGGCGTGCGCCTCGCGCGCCGCCGCCTCGGGGCCGGCGAGCAGCGCGCCGGGGTCGAGGTTCCCCTGCAGCGCGAAGCGGTCGCCGAAGCGCGCGACGGCGGCGCGCGCGTCGGCCCGCCAGTCGAGCGACAACACGTCGGGCCCCGCCTCGGCGAAGACGTCGAGGAGGTGCGAGCCCCCGTTGCAGAAGACGATCGTCGGAACGCCGAGCGACTTCGCCGCCGTCGTCAGCCGTTCGAGGTGGGGCAGCACCCGCGCGCGGTACGTCCGCGCGTCCAGCTCGCCGCCCCACGACTCGAAGATCTGCAGCGCGTCGGCGCCCGCCTCGACCTGCATGCCGAGGTATGGGACGTGCGCGTCGACCAGGCGCGCCATCAGCTCGTCGAAGGTCTCGGGCTCGCCGTACAGCATCGCCTTGAGGCGGCCGAAATCCCGCGACGACCCGCCTTCGACGAGGTATCCCGCGACCGTCCACGGCCCGCCGCAGAACCCGACGATCGCGCGCTCGTCGCCGAGGGCGCCGCGGACGCGCCGGATCGCCTCGCCGAGGAACCCGGTGCGGCGGTCGGGGTCGAACGGCCCGAGGCGCTCGACGTCGGCGCGGGTGCGCACCGGCGGCGTCAGCGCCGGGCCGACCTTCTCCTCGAAGGTCACGTCGACGCCCATCGCCGCCGCCGGGACGAGGATGTCGGAGAAGATCACGGCCGCGTCGAAGCCGAAGCGGCGGATCGGCTGAAGGGTCAGTTCGGCGGCGATCTCCGGCGACCGCGCGCGCTCCATGAACGTCGTGCCTTCGCGGAGGGCGCGGTACTCCGGCAGGTAGCGGCCGGCCTGACGCATCATCCAGATCGGCGCGACGTCGACCGGCGAGCGCCGCGCGGCGCGGAGGAAGCGCTCGCGCCCCGAGAGCGGCGGGAGAGCCGTCGACGGCGCCGATGCGGTCATGGCGCCCGAAGGTAGCAGCGGGGGCGGCGCGCGGTCAGGGCGCGCGGTCGCGCGTCAGACGCCGACTTTGAGCTCGAGCCCCTCCGTGGAGGCGAGCGAAGCGCCGTAAGCCGAAGGCCGACCCGCAGGGTCGAGCACGAACCACTGCACGAAGAACCGCGCGCCGAGCGCGGCCGGATCGAACGGGCCGAGCGGCAGCGGGACGGCCGCGGAACCCTGCGCGTCGACGAGCGCGGGGAAGAGGCCCCAGGTCGCGCCGCCGCCGAGGTCGACCAGCAACCGCACGTCGTACCCGGGCGCGCCCACCTGGACGTCGGCGGCGGCCGACGACCACGCGAGGAACGCGAGCGCTCCGGGCGCCGCGGCGGACACGCCGACGCCGAAGTTCGCGTTGCTGAAGGAGGGCGCGCCGCCGGTGTAGGTCTGAGGCGTGCCGGAGATACCCGGCGTGCCCGCGCCGTAGGGCGTCGCCGACGCGAAGACGGCGGGGCCCGAGGCGAAGACGAGAGCCATCTTGAGCGCCGACGCCGAGTACACCTCGGCCTGCGGCGCCGCGAAGCCCGCGGCGTAGAGGCGCATCGCCGTGCCGGAGCGCCAGAAAGTCCCGGGCCAGCCGGACGGCGCCGTCACCGAAAGCCCGGAGTGGCTCGTGTACACGCCGACGTCGCTCGCGCCGTCCCAGACGAAGCCGCCGCCGCCGAGGCCGAGCGAGTTCCAGCCTCCGCCGACGACGGTCCACGTGAACGGGCCGGAGGCGTCGGAGTCGTACAGCGACGCCGTCGAAGTCATCACGCCGTCGATCATCGGGGACGGCGTCGGGCTGGGGAGATGGCCGACGCGCGCCCGGAACTGAGTCATCGCGAGCGTGCCCGAGCCGCACGGCGCGAGCTTCACGTCGACGAGCTGGGCGCCGGCGGGCACGCCCCGCGCGGCGAGCTGCGCCGCCGACACGACGGCGAGTTGCGTGAACGCGCCCGGCTGCGCGCCGAAGTTCGGGTTGAAGGGGATCGAGTTCGCGGCGACGCCGGTCGTGGCGTCGGCGTCGGGCAGGAAGGCGTCGACGATCTGCGCCGGGGCGGGCGCCGCGACGGCCAGGGCGAGGGCGAGGAGGGCGGCGGGCGCGGCGGAACGAGTGAACGGCATGTTCGCTCCACGGCGCCTCGCGGCGAAACTCCGCCGTCCGGCGCCGACGCGAAAAACCTATCCCCGGACTTGAGCCCGAATGCCGGAAATCAAAGCCCCGCGTACGCGTCGGTCCGCCCGCCGCTTGACGCGGGCCCGAAGGAGACCAAAGCTCTCCGCCATGTCGCCTTCCGCCGCGCCGTCTTCCGCCGCGTCGCACCGCGTCCCGACCGCGTGCCCGATGGATTGCCCCGACTCCTGCAGCCTCGACGCCGAGGTGCGGGACGGCCGCGTCGTCGCGCTGCACGCGACGCCCGCGCACGCCCTCACCGCGGGCGACGGCGCGCCGTTCTTCTGCTCCAAGATGAGCCGCTACCCCGAGCGGTCCCGCGGACCGGACCGACTCGGCGTCCCGCTCCGCCGCGTCGGCCGCAAAGGGGAAGCGCGCTTCGAGCCGGTCGGCTGGGACGCCGCCCTCGACCTCGTCGCGGCGCGGCTCGACGCGGTGCGCCGCGTGCGCGGCGGCGACGCGATCCTCCCCTACCACTACGACGGGTCGAACGGCGTCTTCGCCCACGACGCGGTCGACGGCGCCCTCTGGCGCAGCCTCGGCGCCGTCGAAACGCTCCGCACCCTCTGCGCGGCGCCCGCGACCGGCGCGGCGACGGAGATGTACGGCAAGTTCCCCGGCGTCGCCTTCCAGGACTACGTCGAAGCGCGGACGGTCGTCCTCTGGGGATGCAACCCGTCGGTCTCCAACACGCACCTCGCGCCGCACCTGCTCGCGGCGCGGCGCGCGGGCGCGGCGTTCGTCGCCGTCGATCCGCGTCGCACGCCGTTCGCCGCGACGGCCGACCTGCACCTGCGGCTCCGGCCGGGGTCGGATCTCGCCGTCGCGCTGTGGCTGATCGCGGAGACCGAGCGGCGCGGCCGCCTCGCCGCCGACTTCCTCCGCGCGCACGCGAAGAACCACGAGAGCCTCCTCGCGCGCGCGCGCCCCTGGACGGCCGAGCGCGCGGCGGCGGCGGCCGACGTCGACGTGCGCGACCTCGCCCGCTTCGCGGACCTGTACCTCGACCGCTCCCCGGCGGTGATCCGCGTCGGATGGGGCATGGAGCGCAACCGGAACGGCGACGGCGCGATG
>DASPNK010000515.1:0-3899 GCA_035626575.1 Planctomycetota bacterium
CGCGTAGACGAACGTGTTGGTCGGCAGGAACGAGACGTAGTTCGCGGCGCGCGCCTTCGGGCGATTCGACATCAACCCTTCGGCCTGATCGAGCCGTTCGTAGGAGACGACGATCGGCCAGGTCGCGTCCTTCGACGCGAGCGTCCATCGCGACGCGTCTTCGACGCGGGCGACGGCGATTTCGCGGCCTGCGCCGTCGACGGCCGAGACGTTCTCGAGGAACTTCGCGAAGTCCTTGAGCTCGTAGGCCCCCGGCGACCACCGCGGGATCTCGACGGCGGAAGGCGGCTCGCCTTGACCGAAGAAGGTCGCCTGGACGAACGCGCGATCCCGGACTTCCGCCTTGTAGGCGACGCGGTACGCGACGCGCTCGAGTTGAGCGACCGACGCGGCGGCCGTCAGCGCGAGCGCGACGAACATGCGGAGCTGGAACATGCGACGACTTCCTACGGCGCGCGACGCCCGCCCGCCCCGCGGGGCGCCGACGCGCCTACGATTCGATGCCGGGGACCGGAAAGCGCCGGGCCAGGTCGACCACCTCCGCCTTGACGCGGGCGGGGTCTTCGCCGTCCAGCAGCACGCGCTTGGTCCATAGCGCGACCTGACGCATGTGTTCCGGCTGCAGGCCGCGCGCGGCCGAACACGGCGACCCCATGCGCACGCCCGACGACACGGTCGGCGGACGCTCGTCTTTAGGGACGAGCTGCTTGTTGGCGAGGATTCCCGCCGCCTGCAGACGCGCCTCGCCGTCTTTGCCGGTCAGCGGAGTGTTGCGGAGGTCGACGATCAGCAGGTGCGTCTGGGTCCCGCCCGCCACGAGCTTGAAGCCGGCCTCGAGGAGCCCGGCGGCCAACGCCTGGATGTCGTCGACCACCAGCTTCACGTACGCCTTGAACGCCGGCGTCGCCGCTTCGCCGAGGGCGACCGCCTTGGCGAGCAGCTGCGCGCCGGTCGCGTGCGCCATCACGCCGGGGAAGACCGCCCGATCCATGTCGCGACCGCGATCCTGCCGGCAGAACGCGATCGCGCCCTTCTGCCCGCGCAGGGTCTTCTGAATGGTGGTCATCACGGTGTCGGCGTGCGGGAACGGCGTGGGATGGTCGCCCGTGACGCACAGGCCGGCGAAGTGCGAGATGTCGGCGTGGAGCGATGCGCCGAACTCCTTCGCGATCGCCGCGAACTTCGCGAAGTCGAACCGGAACGGGCACGACGACCCGCCCGCGACGATCATCTTCGGCCGCTCCTGCTTCGCGAGGTCGCGGATCGCGTCGTAGTCGAGCTTGCCGTCGGCGGTCACGCCGTAGGAGACGATCCGGTAGTCCATGCCCGAGTAGTTCCACTTGAGCCCGTGGCTCAGGTGGCCGCCGTCGGCCAGGCCGAGGGACATGAGCGTGTCGCCGGGCTTGAGGAACGCGCGGTAGATCGCCTCGTTGCCGCGCGTGCCGTCGGTGGGCTTGACGTTGACGTATTCGGAACCGGGGAAGACCGCGAGGGCGCGCGCCTTCGCCAGCTCCTCGACCGCCTTCACCGTCTCGCAACCCGGGTAGTAGAAGTTTCGGCCGTCGTTCTCGGAGTAGAAGAGCGGGTACATCCGCTCCGCTTCCAGCACCGCGGGCGACGGATGGTTGTTGCTGGGCACGAAGTCCAGCGTCTCCGCGCGGAACTTCCGCTCGGTCCGCAGCAGCTCGAAGGCGGCCGGATCGGTCTTTTGCAGGTTCATGAGTCGGCTCGGGTCGCGACGGCGGACGCGCGCGCGCAGGCGGCGTCGGCGCTCAGGGAGAGAAGCGGTCCTCCGCCCAGGGAAGGGCCGTGTTCGAATACCCGCGCACCTCCCAGAAGCCGGGCGCGTCGGCGGCGAGGAACGTGATCCCGCGGAGCCACTTCGCGCTTTTCCAGGCGTAACGCTTGGGGACGATCATGCGCACCGGCCCGCCGTGGTCGCGGCTGAGCGGCGCGCCGTTCCACGCGTGCACGAGCAGAACGTCGTCGTCCATGCAGGCGTCGAGCGGAAGGTTGGTGGTGTAGCCGTCGTAGGACGCGAAGACGACGAACCGCGCTTGCGGCTTCACGCCGACCGCCGCGCAAAGATCCTTGAACAGGACGCCGGACCAGCGGTTGTCGAACGTGCTCCAAGTCGTCACGCAGTGGAAGTCGGTCGTGCGCTCGGACTGCGGCAACGCCTTGAACGCCGCCCAGTCGAAGGTGCGGGGCGTCTCGACGAGGCCGTCCACCTCCAGCATCCACTTCGCCTCGGGCACCGCCGGCTTCACGCCGAGGTCGAGGACCGGCCAGCCCTGCGCGACGTGCTGCCCCGGCGGCAGGCGTTCGCCGTAGGGAGACGCGGCGCGCGGCGAGGCCGCGGGGCTCGGACGCTTCTGTTCCGCCTGTTCGGTCTTTTTCCGAATCAGCTTCTCATTGGGAACGTCGTCGGCGCCGCTCATGGCGGCCGCCGTTTTATCAGGTCGCCGCACGACCGTCGCGGCGGCGGAAAAAGCGGGCGTCCTTCGACGCGCCGTCGCCGCGGTTACGGCGCCCGGCGGCTTTCGGAACGCGCGTCTTCGGCCAACCGACGCGCCAGCGCTTCGAGACGGTCGGCGTACGGGTGCGGGCGGGCCCGCGGGTTCAGGCGTGCGAGGCGCCGCGCTTCGAGAAGGTGCGCCAGCGCCGACTCGGCGTCGCCCGCCTCGGCGTCGAGCTCGGACAGCGCCAGATGCGCTTCGAGGAGATCCCGCCGCCGGAGCACTGCGCGGCGATACCAGGCCGCGGCGTCGCCCGGCCGCCCGGCGGAGCGTTCGAGATCGCCGAGCGCGAGCATCGCCGCGAGGTCGTCGGGATCGCGGCGCAACGCCTCGGCGAAAGCCTTCCGCGCGCCGTCGACGTCGCCCTTCGCGGCCAGCGTGCGCCCGAGCAGGTCGTTGGCTTCGACGTCCGACGGGTCGACCTTCAACGCCTCGCGCAACGCGCTCTCGGCGTCGTCGAGCCGTCCCTTCCGAAGGCGGCGCGCGGCGAGCGCCGTGCGCGGCGTCGCGAGATCGGGATGTCGGCGCGCGGCGGCGAGCAACCGTTCCTCGGCGCGCGCTTCGGCCTCGGGGTCGCCCGCGTCGGCGTCTTCGAATTCCAACGCGGCGAGGTTCGCCGACGCACGCACGTCGCCCGGGCGCGTCGCGAGGATGGCCGCGTAGTGCGCGCGCGCCTCTTCGCGATGACGGGTCGCCTCCTCGAGGCGGCCCTGTTCCAGACGCAGCGCGGCGAGGTCCTCCAGCGCGGCGCCGAGGTTGAACCGGGCGCGGAAGTCCTCGGGATCCTCCTCGAGCGCCAGTCGATACTCGGCGACGGCGCCCGCGGGATTCCCCTGCGCGTCCTGGTACACGCCTTTGTTGAAGTGCGTGCGGACCGGCGTGATGCCGCCGCAGCCGGCGAGGGCGACGAAGGCCGCGACGAGCGCGGGCGCCGAGCGGACGCCGCTCACTTGCCGCTCCCCCGCTCGCTTTCGTCGCGCTGCCCGTACGGCCGCGCGCGTCCGCTGCGCCGGAGCCCCGACGCGTCGCGCGGCTCCGCCGAGAGGTCCTGCTCGTCGTCGCCGAAGAGCAGCACCGCCGGGTTGGCGCGGATTTTCCGCATCGCCAGCTCGAGCTCCCACGCCGTGTTGCGGAACGTGCGCACCATCTCCGCGAAGTTGGCGCGGTTCTCCGCCGTCATTCCCGCGAGATCGGCCACCAGCGGCTGCGCGCCGCTCAGGAGCTTCCGCGCCTCGGCCGCCATCGCTTCGAAAACGTCGAGGCGCGCGCGCAGGTCGGCGGTGCCGTCGGCGAGGTTCCTGAGCAGGCGCTGCGCGTTCGGGTCGGCGTCGTCCATGAACTTCCGGAGCCGCTCGAGCGCGCCCGTCGCCGACGCCATCG
>DASPNK010000516.1:0-3283 GCA_035626575.1 Planctomycetota bacterium
TCGGCCCGCGGCGTCGGCGCGGAGGCGGCGACGACCGGCGTGCGCTGCGACTGCGTCGACGACGGCTTCGGCGGCGCGCTCGCGCGCTCCTCGGCCATCGCCTTCACCTTCTGCAGCACGACCACCGACAGCGCCTTGAACGTCTCGACGACGCCCTGGCCGGACGCGGCGACCGCCTCCACCGTGGGCGCGCCGTAGCGGTTCAGCGCCGCGGCCATCTCTTCGACCGGCATCGCGCCGGGAAGGTCGCGCTTGTTGAACTGGATCACGTGCGCGACGTCGGCGAGCGAACGGCCCTGCTCGCGCAGGCAGTCTTCGAGGTTCTGCAGCGATTCGAGGTTCTCGGCCATCTTGGCCGGGTTCGAGTCGGCGACGAAGACCACGCCGTCGGCGCCGCGGAGCACGAGCTTGCGCGTGGAGTTGTAGTAGACCTGCCCCGGCACCGTGTAGAGCTGGAACTTGGTCTTCATGCCTCCGACCGTGCCGAGGTTGAGCGGCATGAAGTCGAAGAACAGCGTGCGGTCCGACTCGGTCGCGATCGACGAGAGGACGCCCCGGCTTTCGTCGGGCGCCTTCTGGTGCACGACCTCGAGGTTGGTCGTCTTGCCCGACAGCCCGGGCCCGAAGTAGACGACCTTGCAGTTGATCTCGCGGAGGGCGAGGTTGAATTGAACCATTGGAACTTCTCTCCCTCTCGACGGGTCAGCCCTTCAGCCGCCCGAGCCTGCCGAGGGTGGCCGCCGCCGCCTCGACGTCCAGAAGCCCGCGGTCGAGATCGATGTGCCGGTCGACCGTGACGACCAGGTAGGCGTCGCCGACGTCGCGCACCACGATCTTTCCGCGCGTGGCGACGAGCGTGAACCGCCGGAGCGCGCCGTCGTCGGCTCGGCGGAACATCCCGCGCGCGACGCGCAGGAGCGACGAGACGAGCGCGGCGGCCGCGTCCTGGTCCCATCCTTCGCGCAGACGCAACGCGACGACGATGCCGTCGGCGGTGGCGACCAGGGCGCCGGTGACGCCCGGTCTCCCCTGCAATGCGTCGAGCACCTTATGCATGGCGCCGGTCCTCGCAGGCCGCGTCGTGCCGAGCGACGAAGTCGCGGGCCCGCGCGGCGAGGTCCGCGGTGCGCACCTGCGGCTCGACGTCGACCAGCAGGAGCGCGCCCGCGCCCGCGTACGCCAGCACGCGGCCGCCGGCGGCGGCCAGCTCGGCCTCCTGCACGGCGCCGAGCCCGATGCGTTTTGCGCCGAAGCAAAGCGCCGTGCGCAGGACGTCGGCGGATTCGACGAACGGATCGCCGGCGGACTCTTCCGCCTCGGCGTGCTGAGACGCCGACGCGCGGAGTGCGGCGTCGATCCACGCGACGCGTCGTACGCCGGCGACGCGCGCGAACAGCGTGAGCTCGTCGAAGAGAGCGCGGCGCGCCGCCTCGGCGTCCTGCTCGCGCGGCCAGGACGCCATCCATGCGGCCGACGGCCGGTCTTCGCGCTCGACCGCGACCAGGGAAGCCGCCTCTTCGTCCTCGTCGGTCGCGAGCGGTTCCGCGGGAGGCAGCTCCGCGAGGCGTCGCGCGGCGTCTTCGTGCGAGGGCGCGAGCGCGACGGCGGCCTCGAGCTCGCGGCGCGCGGCGCCGACGGCGCCGGCCATCAGCAGGATCTCGGCCGACGCGCACCGCAGATCGGCGTCGCCCGGGCGAAGGCCGGCGGCGCGCCGGCAGGCGGCCAGCGCCGCGGCGCCGTCCGCCGCGGTCAGATCGCGGGCGAACCTGCGACCGTAAGCCTCGGCCGCAGCGACCGCGGCGTCCCCCGAGCCGGGGAATGCGGCGGCGAAGCGTTCCGCGACTTCGACGGCGAGATCGAGCTCGCCGCCCTCGAGATGAAGATCGACGAGCCGCTCGAAGGCCTCTTCGGTCGGCGACGCCTCGAGCGCGGCCTCGGCGGCCTGCGTCTCGTCGCGGCCGACGCGCAGCCAGAGCAGCCGCAGGTGGTCCGCCAGCTCGAGGGCCCGCGGGTAGCGGCGCACCCCGTCGCGGGCGACGGCGAGCGCCTCGGACCATCGCCCCTGCCCGATGAGCGAGCGACAGAGGGCCGCGAAGCCCCCCGGCGAACGGACGTCGTCCGTGCGCCGCCGCAGTCGGCGGACGTCCGCGTTCGCTTTCACGCGCTTGAAAAATCCGAGCATGTGTCGAGGCGCGGGAACGTCGGCCGGGCGTCCTTCCGGACGGAGGCGACTCCGCTCGTCAGTTATCGGTCGACGCCCGGACGCGCATGAAGCCGACCGGTCGGAGACGTTGGCGCGACGGCGGTTCCGGCACGCGGGCGCGTCGCGATCAAGCGCGCGCGGCGGCGCGTCGATAGGTCGCGTGCGCCGCCCGACGCGCGTCGCGCGCGCCGCGGTTTCACCGCGGAGGCGCGCGCCGCGTATCAACGTCGCGCGTCACGCGCGCACACGTCCGCATGCGACGCCGCGTCTCCACCGAGCGCGCGGCGTTCGGGCGTCCGGGGCCCTCCCACGCCGCTTCCTTGGCGGTTCCGGGCTGGAAGGGCCGGCCTCGGACGCCCGCTTCATTTCGGGCCGGCCGCGCCTTCGCGCAGCTTTGACGCCGCCCGTGAAAGGCCGTTTTTTTTCTTGCCTGGGTGAAACGGCCCGTATAAACTTCCGCACGTCAAGGCTGGGCCTGAGGGGCGGCTTTGAGGGAAGGCCGAAACGACGCTCGTCGTCGCGCGCCTTCACGAACGAACAACGCCCGCGGCGTTTCCCGACGCGGGCATGACAATGGAAAGCGGATGGGGTTGTGTGTCTCAATACACGTAAAACTCCCTCCTTCCTCTCTACGCCTGAAATCTAGCTCCCTGTTCGCTTTCCGCATTCACACGACCCCGGCGATGTTGCATCGCCGGGGTCGTTCGCTTTCGGCGCCGCCCGTTCGCATCGGTCCGTCGCGCCGAGCCGTCGCGGAGATCAACGTGGCGCGTCGCCCTCTGTGCCAATGACGGTGAGACACCGACCCCCCTCGAGGTTTAGTGTGGAGGGCGAGAAGGTGACCACCGAAGATGTTCGAGCAGACGAAAGGATCCCAGAGGCCCGGCTCCCCGGAGCGAAGCGGGGACGAGCGTAGCGAGGCTCCGCGCAGCGGAGGGGAGCCGGGCGGCGCGCGGCGCCCCCCGTCGAACGAGGTCGAGGCGCGCACGCGGCGGAAGGTCTACTCCAAGGAGTACAAGCTGCGGATCGTCCGCGAAGCCGACGCCTGCAAGCACACCGGCGAGGTCGGCGCTCTCCTGC
>DASPNK010000517.1:0-10292 GCA_035626575.1 Planctomycetota bacterium
CGAATCTCCTGTTCCGCGACAACCTCGTCACCGGGAACCGCAACGGCGTCAATCTGCAGTTCATGAACGGCGCGACGCTGCGGAACAACGTCGTCACCGACAACCGCACGGGCATGCAGATGGTCGACGGCGTGACGAACACGCTGGTGACCCAGAACGACTTCACGAACAACTGGACGATCGGCGTCCTCTTCCGCGACGAAGGCCCCGGAAGCGACACGACCGGCACGACCTTCGTCGACAATCGCATCGAAGGGAACTGGTACGGCCAGATCGAGTACCGCCTCGGCGGCGCGACTTCGACGGCGAAGAACTTCTCCGGCAACTTCCTCGGAACGACGACGCCGACGATCGTCGCGACCAACGGCGGCGAGCCGGGCTATGCGGCGCAGATTCCCGTCGCGTTCGGCGGGTCGGCGACGCCTCCCGGCGGGCAGCCCGACGTCAAGGGCGACGGCTCGTCGTTCTTCGACGTCACGCCCCTCCTCGCGAGCGGCGTCGACACGGACGTCGACGGCGGCTTCGGCGCCGCGGGGTTCCAGGGAGACTTCTCCACGGTCGCGGTCGTGACCGTTCTCGCGCAGGTCGGCGCTTCCGGCCGCGTGACCGAAGGCGCCGCCATGGTCGCCGTCGGCGGCACGGTGAACGTCGCGGCCGGCGTCTACGTCGAGAACGCGACGATCGCCAAGCGCTGCACGGTGGCGGGCGCCGGCTCCGGCGGCGCGGGCCCGGCGACGCCGGGCGATACGGTCGTGCAGGCGGCGTCGGCGGCGCAATCGGCGATCACGCTCGCCGCGGGCGGCCTCGACGCGACGAACCGGCTGGTGATCCGCGACCTCCGCACGACCGGCGCGACCGGCGCCGACGGCGTCCGGACGGCGGTGACGCCGTGCTCTTACCTCACGCTCGAGCGCGTGACGTCGATCGGCAACGGCAACGGCGTGCACTTCGCGGCGGCCGCCGGCGTGGTCGACGACGTGCTGATCGACGATTGCGTGCTGACGCAAAGCGGCGGCGCGGGCCTCCGCGTCGCTTCGGCCACATCGTCGATCGTCGGTCTCGACGTGGTCGGCGGCGCGATCACGTCCAACAACACGCACGGGTTCGCCTTCAACGAGTCGTTGTCCGCGACCTGCGTCGGCGACGCCCTCTCCTTCGACGGCACGACGTTCTCGGACAACGGGTCGATCATCGCCGGCAACGGCACCGGACACCTGAGCTTCTTCGGGTTCCACGGTTCGTCGACCCTCAAGGACCTGACGCTGTCGGGAACCGCGTTCGTGCCGGTCCAGTACCGCGGCCTCGGGCCGGCGGGCACGCCGGGCGTCTGGCAGCCGCTCGGGCCGACGACGTTCCAGAACGTCGTCGTCAGCGGCGCGACGCCGCGCCCCGCGGTGTACATGCAGCTCTACTCCGACCTGTCGGCGACGAGCTTCTCGGGGCTCGACCTTTCGGGGATGTCGTCGACCAACGCGCCCGGAGGGTTCTTCTCCAACGGCGGCATGGCGTTGACGCACGTCGGCCCGAACGTGCAGCTCGGAGACACGATCTTCCCGTGCCAGGGCGCCGGCTACTTCGGCCTCGCGATGGGACAGAGCGGCGGCGCCGACGCGAGCTGCGCGACGGTCTTCTCCGGCGCGACGACGCTCGCCCAGAAGGAAGCGTGCGTCCTCGACGGCGGCGATGCGCCGGGACTCGGCGACGTGACGTTCCAGGACGTGACGTTTCCCGGGCCGCCCGTCGGCGGCACGACGTGCGAAGGGCAGCCCTTCGTCTTCACCGTGACGCCCGGAGGGCTCGGCACGTTCACCTACCAGTGGCGGAAGGACGGATCGGACCTGCCTGGCGAGACCGGCGCCGCGCTGTCGTTCGCGGCGGTCGCGCCGGGCGACGCGGGGTCGTACGACGTCGTCGTGACCGGCGCCTGCGGTCCTGAGACGAGCCCGGCGGCCGTCTTGGCCGTCACGCCGCTCCCCGTCGCGCCCTCGAGCGCCTCGGCGAGCCCCGACGTCGTCTGCGACGGCGTCGCGGGGACGGTGACCCTGACGGCGACCGGCGGCGCCGGCGCGACGCTCGAGTGGTTCGAGGGCGCGTGCGGCGGAACGCCGATCGGCACGGGGAACGGCCTCGTGGTCGCGGCGCCGCTCGCCGCGACGACGTACTACGTGCGTTGGTCGGACGTCTGCGGCGTCAGCGCCTGCGCGTCGACGACCGTTTCCATCCAGCCGAACCCGACGGCGTCGGCCGGCGGCCCCTACGTCGGGTGCCATCTGGCAGGCGTCGCCGTGAGCGGCTCGGCGACCGACGCGTCCTCGACGCTGTGGACTTCGAGCGGCACGGGCGCGTTCGTCGACCCGACGTCGGCGGCGACGACGTATCTGCCGAGCGCGGCCGACGTGACGGCCGGCTCGGTGACGCTGACGTTCACGGCGTTTGCGACCGCGCCCTGCGCGACGCCGGCGACGTCGAACGCGACGTTGACCATCGGCGGCTCGCCCGCGACGGTCTACGTCGACGACGACTACGCTCCGCTCGCTCCGGGCGCGACGACGGCGTTTCCCTTCGGCGGCGGCGGCCCGCTCCGCACCGTCGGGTGCGACGCCTTCGCCACGATCCAGGGCGCGGTCAACGCGGCGCCGAACGGCGCGACGATCCACGTCGCGGCCGGGACTTACTCCGAAGACGTCGCCGTCTTCAAGCCGTGCACGCTGCTCGGCGCCGGACCCGGAGCGTCCGTCGTGATCGGCCCGATCGGCGGCCCCGGCGCGGGCGTCCACTTCCAGTCGAACGGCGTGACGCTGGACGGCTTCACCGTGACGCGCGCCGGCAACAACCCCGCGGACTGGAACAACCCCGGCCTCAACTCCGCGGGCGTCGCCATCCAGGGCCTGTCGAGCGGCACGGTGCGCAACTGCCTCCTGACGGGCAACCGCACCGGCATCGACATCAATAACTCGAGCGGCATCGTCGTCCGCAATTGCGTCGTCGACGACAACCGCACGGGAATGATCCTCCGCAACCGCACCGACGACCTCGTCGTGACGGAGAACTCCGTCTCGAACAACTGGACGGCGGGCATCCTCTTCCTCGACGCGAGCGGCGGCACGAACTCGCCGTTGCAGCAGGCGCTCAATTCCGCGTCCACGCGGAACGCGATCGCGGGGAACTGGTACGGGCAGATCGTCGACCGCCAGGTCGGCGGCTCGCTGCCGACGCCGGGAACGACGCACCTGAAGAACTTCTCGTCGAACTGGCTGGGCACGGCGTCGCCGGTCATCTCGACGGCGAACAGCGCCGAGCCCGGCTACGCGGCGCAGATCCCCGTCGCCTTCGGCGGGACCGCGACGCCTCCGGGCGGCCAACCCGACGTGCTGGGGCCGGCGTCGGCGAACTTCGACGTCACTCCGTGGCTGAACTCGGGGGTCGACGTCGACGTGAGCACGGGCTTCGGCGTCTACGGCTTCCAGGGCGACTTCGGCGCGCTGACCGTGACCGACGAGCTCGCCCAGACGGGGGCCGCGGGGCGCGTCACGGAAGGCGCGGCGGAAGTCTCGGAAGGCGGACTCGTGAAGGTGACCGCCGGCCTGTTCGTCGAGAACGCGACGATCGTTCGACGCTGCGTCGTCGACGGCGCCGGGTCCGGCGACGCCGGCGCGGCGAACGCCGCGATCCACACGATCATTCAGGCGGCGTCGTCGTCGCAGCCTGCGATCACTCTGGCGGCGGGCGGCCTCGATCAGGCGAACCGCCTGATTCTGAGCGACCTGCGCACGACGGGCGCGACAGGGAGCGACGGCGTCGCGACCGGGGTCTCGCCGTGCTCGCACCTCGGTTTCGAGCGGGTGACGAGCGTCGGCAACGTCAATGGACTGCACTTCGGCGTCGCTTCGGGAGTCGTGGACGACGTGGTCGCGGAGGAGTGCGTCTTCTCGCAGAACGCGAACGCCGGAGTGCGCGTCGCCTCGGCGACGGCGTTCTTCACCGGCCTCGACGTCGTCGACGGCGAGATGACCGGCAACGGGTTCATGGGCTTCAGCTTCAACCCGGCGGGCCTGACGTCGTGCTTCGGCGACGACCTCGATTTCATCGGGACGACCTTCGCCGACAACGGGGCGCCGGGGCTGTCCGGCACGGGGCACCTGAGCTTCTTCGTGTTCAACGGCTCCGCCGAGCTTCGGAATCTGACGATGACCGGCTCGACGCGCGTGCCGGCGCAGTTCCGCGGCGCCGGCGACCCCGGAACGCCCGGAACCTGGTCGCCGCTCGGATCGGTGACGTTCGACGACGTCGTCGTCTCCGGCGCCTGCACGCGACCCGGCGTGTACCTGCAGGTGTACTCCGACGTGACGGGGGTTTCGTTCACCGATCTCGACCTCACCGGCATGACGTCGCTGAACGCTCCGTTCAGCGGGTTCGCCGTCAACGGCATGGCCGTCGAGCATCTCGGGGCGAACCTCGACCTCGGCGACACGAAATTCGCCTGCCAGGGCGCGGGGTACGTCGCCCTCGCGATGTTCGGCCCGGGCGGCGCGAACGCCTCGTGCGCCACGGTCTTCAACGGAGCGACGACCCTGACCGACAAGGAGACGTGCGTCCTCGACGCGGGCGACCTGGGCGCCCTCGGCGACGTGACGTTCCCCGACGCGGAGATCACCGTGCCGCCGTCGGGCGGGACGATCTGCGAAGGGGCGCCGTTCTCGTTCACCGTGACGACGATCGGCGTCGGCCCGTTCGGCTACCAGTGGCGTAAGGACGGCTCGGATCTCCCCGGCGAGACGGGCCCGAGCCTTTCGATCGCGGCGGCGACGCCCGGCGACGCCGGCTCGTACGACGTCGTGGTGACCGGCGGATGCGGACCGATCACGAGCGCAGCGGCGGTCCTCGGCGTCACCCCGTCGCCGGTCGCGCCCGCGTCGGCGTCGTCCTCGCCGCCGTCGGTGTGCTTCGGCGTCGGCGGCACGATCACGCTGAGCGCGAGCGGCGGCTCGGGCGCCGTGCTGGAGTGGTTCGACGACGTCTGCGGCGGGAACCTCGTCGGGACCGGCGACGGTCTCGTGCTGCCGGCCCCCGCGGCGTCCACGACCTACTTCGCGCGGTGGTCGACGCCGCCCTGCGGCGCGACGGCGTGCGCGAGCGTGACCGTCTCCGTGCAGCAGCCTCCGACCGCGGCCGCCGGCGGCCCGTACGTCACCTGCGATCAGAACGGCGTCGCCGTGTTCGGCGTCGCGACCGACGCGGCGTCGACCACCTGGTCCAGCAGCGGTTCCGGCGCGTTCGCCGATCCGTCGTCGCCGGCGACGACGTACATGCCGAGCGCGGCGGACGTCGCCGCCGGCTCGGTGACGCTGACGTTCTCCGCGGCGGCGACGGCGCCGTGCCTCGTCGCGGCGTTCGACGCGGCGCTGCTCACCGTGAACGCGTCGCCGACCGTGACGGCGCCGGCGTCCGAGGTCGCGTGCCAGGGAGGCACGGTGATCTTCTCGACGACGTCGACCGGAACCGGCGTGACGCTCCAGTGGCGGAAGGACGGGTCCGACCTCTTCGGCGAGACCGGCGCGACGTTGACCCTGACCGGCGTGACCGACGCCGACGAAGGGGCCTACGACGTCGTGGCGACGGGGACCTGCGGCACGGCGACCAGCGCGCCGGGATACCTGACGGTCCTGGCGCCGGCGTTCGACGATCCGTGCGTCGCGTGGGACGTCGGTCTCGGCGGCGCGTTCGCGGGCGATACGACGTGCGCGTCGCCGCAGGCGGTCCTGCTGCCGACGGGTTGCGGCGCCGCGACCGCGCTTTCGAACGACGTCTGGTACGTCTTCAACGCCCGCTGCGACGGCGTCGTCACGGCGTCGACGTGCCCCTTCACCGGCGGAGGCCTGGCCACGTTCGACACGCACCTTTCGGTGTTCGAAGGCACGCCGCAGGGATCGCTGGGCTGTCCGTGGAACGTCGGTTCGGGGACGTTCACCCAGGTCGCGTGCAACGACGGCGCGCCGGGGTGCTTCCTGTTCTCGACGACGACGTTCCCGGTCGTGAAGGGCTCGACCTACTACCTGCGTCTCGCGGGATCGACCGCCGCCGACAAGGGCGCGTACGTGCTGGACGTCGACTTCGACGCCGCCCTCACGCTATCGATCACGCAGCCGAGCGGCCCCGGATCGGTGGAGGTCGCCAATACGCTCTGCGAGCCGGGCTACCTGTACTACACCGCCCTCACCGTCGACCCGACGAACGCTTTCGCCTTCGGGCAGGGCTGGTTCTTCGGGCTGCACATCTCGATGCCGGAGATCGTGACGCAGTTCACCTGGCCGGGCGGCGTGCCCTTCGTCGGGCTGCTCGACGGTTCGGGCGGCAGCGTCTGGAGCCTGTCGGGGCTCGGTCCGCTGGGCGGGTTCCACGTCTACGGCGTCACGGTGACCTTCGACCCCTCCCAGAACCTCGCGTTGTCCTGCACGTCGAACCTCGTCGACTCCGGCCCGCTGTTCTGAGATCCGCGACCGCCCGCGCGCCCCGGCGCGCGGGCGGAGATCGCGCCGCCCGCTGGGGTCGCTAAGCTCGGGGCGCCCGTCCGCAGACGCAGTCCGCCCCGGGTTCGGAGATCACTATGACGCCGACCCGAATGAGCGTCGCGATCCTGTGCCTGTGGGCGGCGAACGCGGCGGCGGGACAGAAGCCGCCGGAGGCGGGCGCCGGGTGCCCGATCGCTCTCCGCGGAAGGCCCGAGGGCGTGGCGTTCACGATCGTGGCTTCGGACGTGACGGCGGCGACCGGGCCGTCGCCGGTTCAGGGCGAGCGGCGATTCGCCGCCCGCTACGACGTCGTCCTTCGGCCTGCGGCCGCGCCCGACAAGGACGGCGTCGCCGTGTTCGACGCGGAATTCGAGCGCGTGCGCAGCCGCCTGGCGCATCCCGTAAACGTCGACCTCGAGTTCGACAGCGACGCGCCGCCCGAAGAGCCGTTCCGGCGGATGATGTTCGTCGTCAACGCGGCGCCGGGCGGCAGGACGTTGCGCGTCCGGGTGGGACGCGACGGTCGCGTGCTCGACGTGGAGGAGCCGGGGGTCGCCTCGCGGCCCGCCGGCCGCCGCCGCGGATCGCCGGACGACCGCACCGACCCCGCCGACCACGCGGCGCTCCTTCAGGCGCTGTTTCCGCCGCTGTCCGCGGACGGCGCGTTGGCGGCGGGTCGGACTGCTCCGGCGCCTTGGCCCGCGCCTCGCCCGTCCAGATTCGAGCCGCCGGCGGCGGACGGCGTCGCGGCGTGGTCCGCGATCGGCGACGACGCCGCGTGGATCGAAGTCGCGCCGGCGACCCCGTCCGGTGCGTCGACGGAAGCGACGTCGCCCAAGGGCGCAGGGCGGGTCGTGGTCTCCCGCGTCGACGGTCTGGTGACCGAGGCGGAGTGGAAGCTGACGACGCCTCCGCGGGCCGGCGGACCCCCCGCCGGCCCGCGCACGGTGGAAATGTCCGTGAAGCGTTTCGACCCCGCCGCGTTGGAGGCGATTTTCGCCGCGGTCGTCGACGGCGACGAGTCGGCCCTGGACGCCGTGCGGGACGCCGGTCGTCGCGCCGCCCCGCTTGCGCCGCGCTTCGCCGCGACGCTCGACGGCCCCGCCGACGAGGTCGACGTCGACCTCCTGCGGGCGCTCGCCGCGCTCGGCGTCGACGCCGTCGATCAACTGGAGAAACTCGTCGCCGGCCTCGAGTCCGACGCGTCGTTCGTCCGCGGCGCGTGTACGACGGCGGTCTCCGAGGTCCTCGAGGCGTTCCGGCGCGCGCCGTCCGACCGACGGCACGGCGCGCGCGGCGTCACGGTCGACCGCGCCCACGAAATCGCAATGCCGGGACTGATCGGACGGCTCGACGACTCCTCGCCGGCCGTCCGTCACGCGGCGGCCGGAGCCGTCGGCCGCGCCGGTCCGCGGGCGCGCTCCGCGGCGCCGAAGCTCCTCGCGCGCCTCGAGCGCGAGACCGACGAAAACGCGAAAGGCGCCGTCATCTGGGCGGCCTGCAACCTCCCGGTGGAGGATCCTGCCTTCGTCAAGCCGCTGCTCGCGGCGTGGAAGACCGGCGGCGTCTACGTGAAGCGGATCTCGACCTACGGCCTGACGCTGACAGCGGCGGGCGCCGCCGACGCCGACGCCCCCGCGTGCGTCGAAGTCTTCATCGCCGGTCTCCGCGACTCCGACGACACGACGAAGTGGAACGCCGTCCACGGCCTGCACCGCATGGGCGCGCGCGCGTCGTCGGCGGCGCCGGCGCTCGCCGCCGCGCGCGCCTCGATCGACGCCGAGAACTGGCGCGCGGCGGTGGACGAGGCTTTGACCGCCCTCAAGCCCTGACGTCGGGACGGCGCCCCTCGCTCACCACGAGCGCAAGGCGAACCGGAACGCGCCGTCGCGCGGAATCGCCCCGCGTCAAAGCAGCGTGAGGGCGAGGGCCGAGGTGACCGCGCCCGGCGTCGGAGAGGCGAGCCCTGCCACAAAGCCCTGCACGTACACGACCGAGCCGACGAAGGCGGGATTCTGAGGGATCGGCGCGGCGAAGCTCGACACGCCCCAGGCGGACGCCTTGCCGGCCAGCACGAGGTCGGGCGACACGAGAAGCGAGCAGGTCGGCATCCCGAGCGCGCCGAGGGAGAGCGGCAGCGACAGCGAGCCCCAGGCGTTCGCGCTCAGGCCGACGGCGAGCAGGGTCGGCGCCTGCGGCGCGCAGCGCGTGATCGCGACGGCGAACTGGGGGGCGCCCGCGCTCGCGCTCGGCGGTCCGCCGTAAAGGCGGAGCAGCGGCGGCGGAGCGCCGGGCGGTCCGCACGCGGACCCGAACGGCGTCGCGCCCGTCGTCGACGGGGCGAACCCGGTGCGGACCGTCGCCGCGCCGTTGAGCGAAAGCCCGCCGGTCGAGGAGAAGGGCGCCCCGACGACGAGGTCGGCCGCGCCGTCCCCGGTGAGATCGGGGGAGACCGCGACCGCCGTCCCGAACCGCGTGCTTCCCGGCGCGACGTCCGAGGCGACGGCGAGCGTCGTCCCGGCGAGGACGTCGATCACATGGACGGCGCCGGGCGCGAGCGTCGAGGTGACGACCGGCGCCCCGACGAACAGGTCCCCGTCGCCGTCGCCGTCCCAGTCCGCGCCTCCCGCGAGCGAGTAGCCGAAGGACTCGCCGACGAACGTGCCCGACGTGATTCCGATGAGCGCGCCGTTCGAGCCCGAATATCGGTAGACCGCGCCGTTGGTGATCGGCGTCACCTGGTGGTCGGGCGCGCCGACCGCGAAGTCCGGGACGCCGTCGAAGTCCACGTCGCCGAGCGCCGCGACGGACCACCCGAAGTGGTCGCAGAGCGGCCCGGTGACGAACCAGAGCGGCGCTCCGCTCGCGCCGGAGACGATCCCCGCCAAGGCCAGGCCCGCGGCGCACTGCGCGCCGGGCGGCAGCGTCGCCGTCATGACGGCGTCGGGGACGCCGTCGCCGTCCACGTCGCCCGCCTTGGCGACGGCGCGGCCCACCGTAAGCCCGGGCGGGCTGACGTGCGTCCGGACGACGCCGCCCGTCGCGCCGGAATGCACGACGATCACGCCCGGAGGCGGGGGCGTCGTGAACGCGTTGAGACCCGGCGCGCCCACGGCGACGTCGGCGACGCCGTCGAAGTCGACGTCGCCGATCTCGGCCGCGGCGTCGCCGAAGCGGGAGAAGGGGACGGCGCCGTTCGCCGCCCAAAGGACCGCGCCGCCCGCGCCCGAGCGCACCTCGAAGCGGCCGGTCGACGACGCCGTTCCGGGCGCGCCGACGCCGAAGTCGGGGACGCCGTCGGCGTTCACGTCGGGCATGCGCACGAGGGACCTTCCGAACTCGGTTCCTGCGACGCCGGGAAGGCTCTGGATCAGGGCGCCGTTCGTTCCCGAAACGAGATGCACGAACGCCCCGTTGCCCGACTGGATCGCGACGTCGTCGACGCCGTCGCCGTTCAGGTCGCCGAGGACGGCGACGGACGTGCCGAGGACGCCGTCTCCGCCGGCCGTCGGGGAGAAGGGGTTGTAGGAGGCGGTCCCGGCGACGGTCCAGCCGACGTAGGTCGGCGCTTGGGCGCCGAGGCGCGGCGTCGCAACCGATACGGCGACGGCGGCGGCGCCGAGGCGGACGAGCATGCGCGCGGGGAAGACCATGGGGCTCCGAACGCCTCGGGGACGAAGGCGCCGCGGAGTCTACCGCCGACCCGGCCGCGGACGGACGTCGATGCGTCGCGTCGGGAAGGGTTTTTTTCGGCGAAAACGCCGCCGCCGGCGACCGCGCTTG
>DASPNK010000518.1:0-5395 GCA_035626575.1 Planctomycetota bacterium
CCTGCCGATCCTGCGCGACCGCCTTCCGCAGGCGCTCGAAGCGTTCGACTTCGCCGAACCGTCGTTCGTCACCGGCGTGCGCGAGGAGACGACCGTCGCCTCGCAGGCGCTCTACCTGATGAACGACGACGACGTCATGCGATTCGCCGACGCCTTCGCGAAACGCCTGCTGGCGACGCAGGGGAGCGACGAGCGTCGCCGCGCGCTCGCGTTCGAGCTGGCGTTCGGCCGCCCGCCGACGTCGAACGAAGCCGCCGCGGCCCGGAGCTTCTTCGACGGCTTCCTGTCCGCGCCGCCGAAAGAGCCGGATCCGCCGCGGGACGGCCCGCGCGCCGACCGCCGCCGTCGCCGACCCGATCGCTTCGGCACGCGAGGCGGCGCCGCCGAGTCGCCGGAGGCCGGGCGCGACGCCGCGTGGAGCGCGTTCTGCCAGGGTTTGTTCCAGTGCGCGGAGTTCCGCGTCGTCGACTGACGGCGCGAACGCGACCCCGAGTCAGCCCGCCCCGCTCTCGAGACTCTCGACAGACGCCGCCGACGAGACCCGCCATGAACGACCTCGACCGAACGCCGCCGCAGCCGCCGTCGCCGCACCATCCGCCGCGCCGCGGCGTCCCCGCGTCATGCTGCGACGGGGTCGACGCCGCCTCCGGCGACCTCGCGGCGCCCGGAATCGTCCGCAGCGCGTTCACTCGTCGCGACGCGCTCCGCCTCTCCGGGCTGGGTTTCGCGTGGCTGGCCTTCGGCGGACTGACGTCGCTTGAAGCTCGCGCCGCCGCGCCGCTCCGCCGGCAGGATCCCGACGACGATCCGCTCGCGCCGAAGCCGCCGCATTTCCAACCGCGCGCGAAGCGGGTGATCTTCCTTTGCATGTCGGGCGCGCCGTCGCACGTCGACACGTTCGACCACAAACCGGAGCTCGCGAAGCGCGACGGGCAGACCTACGCGACCGGTCGCGCGCGGGGCGGCGCGAAGCTGCTCGCGTCGCCGTGGGCGTTCCGTCCCAGCGGAAGGTCGGGCCTCCCGATCAGCGAGCTCTTCCCGGAGACGGCGAAACACGCCGACGACCTCTGCCTGCTGCACGGGATGACCACCGACGTCCCCGCCCACGCGCAGGCGTCGCTCAAGCTCCACACCGGAAGCTTTCAGTTCGTGCGGCCGTCGCTCGGCGCGTGGACGCTCTACGGCCTCGGCACGACCAACCGGAACGTGCCGGGCTTCGTCACGCTCAACCCGCCGGCGGGCCAAGGCGGCGCGCAGAATTACGGCGCGGCGTTCCTGCCGGCTTACTACCAGGGCCAGCGCGTCGGCGTCGAAGGGCGCGTGCGCGGCGGACGCGGCGGCGCGGGCGGCGACGAGCCGGTGGAGGACATCCGGAACGACCGGCTCTCGATCGCGCGGCAGAGAAAGCAGCTCGAATTCGTGCAGCGCCTGAACCGCGAGCGGCGGCAGCGGGAGCGCGACGACGGCGTCGACGGGGTCATCCAGTCGTATGAACTGGCCTTCCGCATGCAGGCGGAGGTCCCGGCGTTGCTCGACCTGGCGGGCGAGCCGAAAGAAGTCCTCGACCTCTACGGCGCGGGCGCGGGGCCGTCGGCGGCTTTCGGCCGCCAGTGCCTGCTCGCGCGCCGCTTCGCGGAAGCGGGCGTCCGCTTCGTCCAGGTGAACGCCGGCGGCTGGGACCACCACGCTCAGCTCCGGGATCGGTTGCCTCAGAGCTGCGCGCAGGTCGACCGCCCGATCGCGGGGCTCCTGGCCGACCTCAAGCGGCGCGGCCTTCTCAAGGACACGCTGGTGCTCTGGGGCGGGGAGTTCGGGCGCACGCCGTATGCGCAGAACGGCGACGGCCGGGACCACAATCACAAGGGATTCACCGTGTGGATGGCGGGCGGCGGCGTGAAGGGCGGCTACGCCCACGGCGCGACCGACGACGTCGGCGCCGAAGCGGTGCAGGGGAAGATGTCCATGCACGATCTGCATGCGACGGTTTTGCACCTGCTCGGCCTCGATCACGAGAAACTGACGTTCAACTACGCCGGACGCGACTTCCGTCTGACCGACGTCCACGGCGCCGTCGCAAAAGAAGTTTTGGCGTAAGCCTTCCGCGTTCCTAGGCTCCGTCCGGTGGACACCGATCCCATCGCGGACTTCCTTGCCAAGGGTCCGTTCGCCGTCGCAGGTGCGTCGAGCAATCGTTCGAAGTACGGGAACAAGGTGCTGCGGGCCTACCTCCAGCGGGGGTTCAAGGCCTACCCGGTGCACCCCTACGAAAAGACCGTCGAGGGCGTGCCCGTCTCCGCGAAGCTCGCGGATCTGCCCGAGCCCGTGCACGGCCTTTCGGTGATCACGCCCGCCGAGGTCACGGAGCGCCTGGTCGACGAAGCCGCCGCCGTCGGCATCCGGCGCATCTGGATGCAGCCGGGCGCCGAGAGCGAAGCGGCGGTCGAAAAGGCGCGCACGCTGGGCATGTCGGTGATCTCCGGCGGACCGTGCGTCCTCGTCGCGCTTCGATTCCGGGAGTAAGAACGGCCCCGCGGCCGTAAGTCGGGCCGCCCCCCGCCGTTCGCCGAAAAGTCTCAGTGATGAACGACTCCGCCCGACGTCCGCCCACGGGTTCCGCCCGTGCGGCGCGGATCGCCGTTTCGCTTCTCGCCTGCGTCGCCGCCCTCGCCGGCTGCGGCGGAGACGCGTCCCCCGCCGCGGCCGACCCGGCCGTGGTCGCAGCCGCCGGGCCGCCCATGGCCGAGCGGCTGCGCGAAGTCGCGGCGCGCGTCGAAACGGAGAACGAGTACCTCGGAGAAGGGCGCCTCAAGGAGCTGCGGGCGCGGCTCGAGGGGACGCGCGTCCAGGGCGGCGGCGAAGAGCGGTATCGGCTGCTCTGCGCGGTCGCCGACGCCGAGATGATCCACGGCGACCTCGACGCCGCGCTGCGCCTGCTTGAAGAAGCGCGCGGGATGGTCGACCGCAGCGAACCGCGCGTGAAGGCGTGGCTGTATCCCGACGTGCTGCTGAAGATCGGCGTCGTCCACCTTCGCCGCGCGGAGGTCGAGAACTGCTGCGCGCGCCACTCCGCCGACAGCTGCGTGATCCCCATCCGCGGGAAGGGCGTGCACGGCAAGACCGAACCGTCGACGGCCGCGATCGCGAGCTTCACCGCGGCCTGGAACGCGGCGAAAGCCGGCTCCCCGCAACGCGACGCCGCGCAGTGGCTGCTCAACGTCGCCTACATGACGCTCGGCCGCTGGCCGCGCGAGGTGCCGAAGGAGCAGCTCGTCCCGTCGACCGCGTTGGGCGGCGACTACGATTTCCCGCGGTTCGACAACGTCGCGGCGACGGTCGGGTTCGACTTCTTCAACCTGTCGGGCGGCGCGCTCGCCGAGGACTACGACGGCGACGGGCGGATCGACCTCATGATCAGCTCGTGGGATCCACGCAAGCCGGCGCGCCTCTTCCGCAACGGGGGCGACGGCGCGTTCGCCGAGGTCACGAAGGAGGCGAACCTCGAGACGGCTCTCGGCGGGCTCAACGCCGTCGCGGCCGACTACGACGGCGACGGCGACGTCGACGTCTTCGTGCCGCGCGGCGGCTGGCTCGGCAAGGCCGGCCGACAGCCGAAATCGCTGCTTCGGAACGACGGCCGCGGCCGCTTCGAGGACGTCGCGCTCGAAGCCGGGCTCGGCGGGCGGGACTACCCGTCGCAGGCCGCGGCGTTCGCCGACTACGACCTCGACGGCGACCTCGACCTGTTCACGGCGTCGGAGGCCGAGCCCCGCGCCGGAATGAACTACCCGTGCCTTCTGTACCGGAACGAAGGCGACGGGACGTTCGAGGAGCTCGGCGCCGAGGCGGGCGTGACGAATCTCCGCCGCGCCAAAGGCTGCGCCTGGGGCGACTACGACGGCGACGGAGATCCCGATCTCTACGTGTCGAACGTCGACGACGACAACCGCCTCTACCGGAACGACGGAGGGCGGTTCGTCGACGTCGCGCCGGAACTCGGCGTGACGAAGCCCCACGACGGCTTCCCGTGCTGGTTCTTCGACTACGACGGCGACGGCGCGCTCGACCTTTTCGCGGCGGCGTTCTTCCGCGACGTCGCGCCGGTCGGCGCCGCGTACCTCGGCCGACCCGATCCCGCGCATTACTGCCGCCTCTACCGCGGCGACGGCAAGGGCGGATTCGCGGACGTGACGGAGGAGGTCGGCCTCACCCGCGTGGCCCCGGTCATGGGGGCGAACTTCGGCGACCTCGACGCGGACGGCTATCCGGAGATCTACCTCGCCACGGGGGCGCCCGAGTACGGCGCGCTCGCGCCCAACATCCTCTATCGCAACGCCGCCGCCGACGACGGCCGTCGCATCTACCGCGACGTCACGGTCGCCTCGCGCTTCGGCATCCTGCAGAAGGGGCACGGCGTCGCCTTCGCCGACTTCGACGGCGACGGCGATCTCGACGTGTTCGCCCAGACCGGCGGCGCGTACGTCACGGACACGTTCAAGAACGCGCTTTTCGAGAACCCGGGGTTCGGCAATCACCGACTCAAGGTGAAGCTGCAGGGAACGCGCTCGAACCGCGCGGGGTACGGCGCGCGCATCCGCGCCGAGATCGAAGAGAACGGAGCGACGCGGTCCGTGTACGCCCACGTCGGCTGCACGTCGTCGTTCGGCGGCAATCCGTCCCTGGCGTTCCTCGGCCTCGGCAAGGCGACGACGGTGAAGACTCTCGAGGTGCGCTGGCCGCGCTCGCCCGACCCGCAGGTGTTCCACGACGTCCCCGCCGACCGAACGGTCGTGATCGTCGAAGGCGCCGCGACGCTGCAACCGGCGGCGGAACCGAGGTCCGCCTTCCGCCGGAGCTGAGCGTCGCCGCGGATCGCGGACGGCGGCGTAGACTGCCGACGATGAAGGACGCGCGCGTTCTCACCGTCGCAGAGGCGCGCGCCGTCGACCGCGACGCGGTCGAGCGGCTCGGCATGCCGACGCTGCTTCTGATGGAGAACGCCGCCGTCGCCGTGGCCGCGGAGGCGCGACGCCTCGGCGACCGCTTCGTCGCGTTGTGCGGACCGGGCGACAACGGCGGCGACGGGCTCGCGGCCGCCCGGCGCCTCGGGCCCGCGTGCGCGGTTCATCTGCTGCGCGAACCCGACGCATCGCGGTCGCCCGACGCGGCGCTGCAGCTCCGCATCCTCCGGAACGCCGGACGCGAGATCGTCGTCGGCGCGCCTCCGGATCCGGAACGACATCGCGGCGCGGTGTGGATCGACGCGTTGTTCGGGACCGGTCTGACGCGCGACCTCGACGAGGACGCGCGTCGCTGGGTCGCGATCTTCAACGCAGGCGCCGGCCCGAAGCTGGCGGTCGACGTCCCGAGCGGGCTCGACGCCGACACGGGCGCGATC
>DASPNK010000519.1:0-2445 GCA_035626575.1 Planctomycetota bacterium
CTTGACGGTGTGGCAGCGCTCCCCCTTCAGGAAGAGCTTCATGCCTTCGCGCCGGCACAGCCGGCACTTCGGTCCGAGGTAACGAGCCATGAATGTCCTTTGAGAGTGCGATCAGACGCGGCGGCGCTTGCGCGGACGGCAGCCGTTGTGCGGCAGCGGCGTGACGTCTTCCACCGACTTGACGTCGAGGCCCGCCTGCTTGAGCGCGCGCACGGTCGACTCGCGGCCGGAGCCGGGGCCCTTGACCCAGACCTCGACCTCCTTCACGCCGAACTTCTGCGCCTGCTCCGCGGCGCGCTCCGCCGCGCGCTGGGCGGCGAACGGCGTGCTCTTGCGCGACCCCTTGTAGCCGATGGCGCCGGCGCTCGACCAGCAGAGCACGTTCCCCTGCACGTCGGTGATGGTCACGATCGTGTTGTTGAAGGACGCGCGCACGTGGACCAGCGCCTTCGACACCGACTTCTTGGTCTTCTTGCTGGAGCGCGGAGCGGCGGGGGCGGACGCGCCCTCTTTCTTTTCCGCCGCGGCGCCGGTGGGATTCGCGTTCGACATGTTCAGTGTTTCTCTGCGCCGGGGGCGACGATCACTTCATCGCCTTGACCGACTTCTTGCCGGCCACGGTCTTGCGCGGACCCTTGCGGGTGCGTGCGTTGCTCTGGGTGTGCTGGCCGCGGACCGGAAGGCCGCGGATGTGCCGCATGCCGCGGTAGCACCGGATCGCCTTGAGGCGGCCGATGTTCTGCGCGATCTGGCGGCGGAGCTGCCCTTCGACCAGGTACTTCCGGTCGAGGAGGTTGGCGACGCGCGCGATGTCTTCGTCGCTCACCTTGCCGGCGTCGACGTTCGGGTCGAGGCCGAGCTCGGAGCAGATGTCCATGGCGAGCTTCGGACCGACGCCGAAGATGTACCTGAGGGAGATCCTCAGGGCTTTGTCGTTGGGAATGTCGACACCGACGAGACGAGGCATGCGGCGCTCCGGCTTACTTCTGACGCTGCTTGTGACGACGGTCGAGCTTGCAGATCACCCGGAGCACGCCTTCGCGGCGCAGCAGCCGGCAACCTTCGCAGATCCGTCGTACCGAGGCCCTGACTTTCATCGTTCCGTCTCCGCGAGCTCAATCGCGATACACGATGCGGCCCTTGGACAAGTCGTAGGGCGACATCTCGACCGTGACGCGATCGCCGGGCAGGATGCGGATGTAATTCATCCGCATCTTCCCCGACACGTGCGCGATCACTTCGTGTCCGTTATCCAGCAGGAGCAGAAAGGAAGCGTTCGGGAGCGGCTGCTTCACCGTCGCCGTGACCCGAATCGGTTCTTCCTTCGCCATCTCAGACCGGCTCCTGTACCGTCGCCGCGAGTCCGTGCGGGACGGCGTCGTGCGCGCGACCCGCGACGAACGCGGCGGGACGACGAGCGCCGACCCGGAAGCCGCGGCGGAAAAACGGGCGGGGACCATACTTCACGATTCCCGCTCCCTCAAGTCCGCCGTAACCCGGCGAGCAACTCGGCGTAGACGCGATCGGGCGGTTGGGCCGCGTCCAGACGAAGGAGCAGTCCCTTCGCCCGGTAATAGGCCGACAGCGGGGCGGTCTTGGCGTCGTACTCCGCGAGCCGGCGGGACACGGTCTCCGGACGGTCGTCGTCGCGGACGTAGACCTCTCCCCCGCACTTGTCGCAGACTCCCGACCGTGCGGGAGGCGCGACGTCCAAGTTGTACACCGCAGCGCACTTCCGGCAGGTCTGGCGGCGCGTGAGCCGCCGGACCAGCTCGTCTTTGTCGACGACGAACTCGACGCATCGCTCGAGCGGGGTCCGCGCCGCAGCGAGGGTCCGGTCGAGGGACTCGGCCTGCGGAACGGTCCGCGGAAAGCCGTCGAGCACGAAGCCCTTGGCGCAGTCGGGCTCGGCCAGGCGGGTCGCGACCATGTCGCACACCACCGAGTCCGGAACCAGTTCGCCGCGGCTCATAAACTTCTTCGCTTCCGCCCCGAGCGCCGTCTCCTTCGCCACGTGGGCGCGGAAGAGGTCGCCGGTCGACACCTGGGGCACGCCGGCGGAGGCGCAGAGGCGCTGCGCCTGGGTGCCCTTGCCGGCGCCCGGCGGTCCGAGAAACACCAGGCGCATCAGCCGCGCCCGGGTCCGGCGGCGCGCTTGCCGCCCGCGCCCATGAACCCCTCGTAATTCCTCATGAGGAGCCCGGCGTTCAGCTTGTCGACGATGTCGAGGGTGACGCCGACGACGATCATGATGCCCGTGCCGCCGAGGAAGCTCGCCGTGAGGTAATCCACGCCGAGGTGGCGCGTGAGGATTTCGGGCAGCACCGCGATGACGGCCACGAAGAACGCGCCGATCAGCGTGACGCGCGAAAGGATGCGCTCGAGGAAGTCGGCCGTGTTCTTGCCCGGACGGATGCCCGGCACGAACTGGCCCTGCTCCTTCAA
>DASPNK010000520.1:0-2052 GCA_035626575.1 Planctomycetota bacterium
CACAGCCTCGCGAACGGCGTCGCGCCCGCCGCGAGCGAGAGGTTCCACGGCCCCGGGGACGGCGACGACGACGCGCCGCCGCGCGCGCTCCCGGTGGGGCGGGCGTTCGCCGCGCGCGCCTCGTAGGCGTCGTAGAAAAAACCCTTCAGAACGCCGTGCTCGACCAGAGGACGCGTGCGCGTCGCCGTCCCCTCGCGGTCGAAACCCGCCGACGCCGCCCGCGACGGATCGCGCGGGTCGTCGAGGAGCGTGAGCCGCGCGTCGGCGATGCGCTCGCCGAGCCGGCCGGCGAACGGGCTCTTGCGGTTCCGCACCGCCTTCGCCGAGAGCGTCGCCGCGAGGTTGCCGAGGAGGAACTCGGCGACGACCTCGGGCGCGAGGATCACCGCGCCCTTGAACGATTCGCCGCGCCGCGCGCCGAGGGCGCCGACGGTCTTGGCGACGAACCGCGCGGAGGCGGCGCGCAGGGCCGTGCGCAGGTCGGCCGCCTTCCGCACCACGTCGCCTTCGGCGTCGAAGGAACCGACGTCGTCGCCGTCGACCGCCATGCCGAACAGCGACCCGCTCGCGGTCGCCTGGGATTCCGCGGCGCGCACCCCGCGGCTGTTGGCGACGGCCCGGAGCAGGAAGTCGACCGAAACGCTCCCGCTGTCGACGCGGACGCGCGCGTCCTCCGAGCGCACCTGCGCCAGCATCTCGGCGGCCGCGTCGACGAGGTCGCCGACGTCGACCGCCTCGAGCGCGGGGTCGGCGAGTCCGCCGAGCGGCGCCGCGGTTTCGGGATCGGCCGGTCCGTTGAGCGGATCCGGCGGCGCGACGCGCGCGAGCGCCAGCGCCTCCGCGGCCGCGGCGTCGATCTGTTCGGGATCGTTGACGGTGGCGAATCCGATCGCGCCGCCTTTGAAGACGCGCACGCCGACGACGGTTTCGTCTTCGCCCGAGCCCGACTGCACGTCGTTCTTCTGCAGGGTCACGCTCGAGCCGCGGCTGCGGGCGACGCAGGCCTCGGCCTCGTCCGCGCCGGCGGCGAGGGCGCGCGCGACCGCGTGCTCCGCAAGCTCGAGGACGTCGGCGGGCGTGCGCGGGATCACTGTTCGCCCCCGAGCAGCGCCCGGCAACGGACGTACGGTCCGCCCGCGTCGACCTTCGCCGGCTGGCCCTTTCCGCAGTAGCCCGCGCCGAGGTCCCACTTGAAGTCGCGGCTCACCGCGTCGACCGACTGCAGCGTCTCGAAGGCGTCGCCCGACAACGTCACGCCGCGCACCAGCTCGCCGAGCTTGCCGTTGCGGATGCGCCAGGCGCGCTCGACGCCGAACATGAACTCGCCGGTCGCGTCGGCCTGGCCGTTCTTGGGCCCGTCGAGCAGGAAGCCGTCCTCGACCCCCGCGATCATCTCCTCGAGCGTGTGCGGACCCGGCTCGAGGTACGTGTTGCGCATGCGGATCAGGGGTTGATCCGAGTACTCCCACGCGCGCGCGTTGCCCGTCGGGGCGACGCCCGCGCGCGCCGCCGACTCGCGGTCGTGCAGATAACCCTCGAGGACGCCTTCACGGATGACGACCGTCCGCCCCGCCGCCACGCCTTCGTCGTCGACGGGCAGCGACCCCCCTGCGCCCTCTTCGTGCTCCGAGGCGCCCGAGTCGCAGAGCGTGACGAGATCGCTCGCGACGCGGCGGCCGAGCTTGCCGGCGGCGACCGAGCCCGCGGCGACGAAGTCGGCCTCGACGGTGTGGCCGATGGCTTCGTGCACCAGAAGGCCGACGATCGACGGCGCGAGGATCACGGTGCGGCGCCCGCCTTCGGGGCGCTTCGCGCCGAGCAGGTCGACCGCGGTCCGCGCCGACTCCTCCGCGAGCCGCTCGGCGCCGCCGCCGCGGAAGAGGCACTCCCATCCGCCCGTCACCCCGACCGTGCGCGCGCCCACCTGGCGCTCTCCGTTGCGCTCCGCCACCGCGTTGACCCGGAACTCGGGTCGCACGAGCCGGTAGGACGCCGACGCGCCGTCGCTGGTGACGACGATCTTCTCCTCGAAGATCTCGGTGTACGCGCAGG
>DASPNK010000521.1:0-12146 GCA_035626575.1 Planctomycetota bacterium
CTTCGGAGGCGAGGCGGATTGCGAAGGGCGTCGGAGCTGGGTTCTTCATCGTGCGGGTGTCGACGTCGACGATCCGCGGCGCGGGCGCCGCGAGCTTGTAGCGGCATCGTACGCGTCGAGGCCTGGTCGTCAGGCGGCGAGCGACCAGGCGACGTTTCGCAGGAAGGAAGCCCCCGCACATCTTCGAGCGCACGATGGTCCCGCGTCCTCTCTTCTCTCTGATACCCTCCCCCGCCATGCGGCATCGGCGGGTCGGACGATCGGGGCTTCAGACCGGCGTCGTGGGTCTCGGCGCCTGGCTGACCTTCGGCCAGTCGGTCGACCAGGCGGCGACGACGCGCATCCTGCGCGCGGCGCTCGACGGGGGCGTGACGTTCCTCGACACCGCCGACGTCTACGGGACCGGCGCGGCCGAGGCGGCGTGGGGCGTCGCGCTCGAGGGCGCGCCGCGCGAGCACTACGTGCTGGCGACCAAAGCCTTCTTCCCGATGAGCGCGCACCGGTTCGACCGCGGCCTCTCGCGGAAGCACTTGTGCGCGGCGCTGGACGCGTCGCTGCGGAGGCTGCGGACGCCGTACGTCGACCTCTATCAGTGCCACCGCTTCGACCCGGAAACGCCGGTCGAGGAGGTCGTCCGCACCATGGACGACTTCGTGAGCGCCGGGAAGATCCGGCACTGGGGCGTGAGCTGCTGGACCGCCGCGCAGATCGAAGAGGCGGTGCGCCTCGCCCGCGGCGCGGGGCGCGAGCCGCCGATCTCGAACCAGCCTCCGTACAACCTGCTCGACCGCGCGATCGAGGCCGAAGTCCTCCCGAAATGCCGCGAGCTCGGCCTGTCGCAGGTCGTCTTCTCCCCGTTGGCGCAGGGCGCGCTGACGGGCAAATACCTCGGCGGCCGCAAGCCGCCCGGATCGCGTGCGGCGCAACCGCGCATCGCCGGGTTCATGGATCGCTACTTCGAGCCGCAGGCCGCGGCGGCGACCGAACGTCTCGCGGCGGTCGCCGCGCAGGCCGGAATGCCGCTCGGGCGCCTCGCGCTGGCGTGGTGCCTGCGCGACGAGAACGTCGCGAGCGTCATCGTCGGCGCGACGTCCGAAGCGCAGCTCGCGGAGAACCTCGCCGCGGCCGACGTCGTCCTCGCGCCCGACGTGCTCGCGGCGATCGACCGCGCCCTTTCCCCCGTCCACGGAGCGCCGTGATGACCGTCCGCCCCGGCGACGCCTCCCACGATCAGGGCGTCGCGTTCCCTCCGTCCGCCGAAGCGTCCCGCGGCGCGCACGTCGCGTCGATAGACCAGTATCGCGAGCTGTACGACGCCGCCGCCCGCGACCCCGAGGAGTTCTGGGCCGACGAAGCCCGCTCCGCGCTTCGCTGGCGGAAACCGTTCCTGAAGGTCCTCGACTGGAACTTCCGCGAGCCGAAGATCCGGTGGTTCGAGGACGGCACGCTCAACGTGTCGGAGAACTGTCTCGACCGGCACGTGTCGGCGGGGCGCGGCGGACGCACGGCGATCGTCTGGGAAGGCGACGACCCGAAGGAGTCGCGGCGCCTCACGTACGCCGAGCTGCTGAAGCTCGTCTGTCGGTTCGCGCACGTCCTCGCGCGCCACGGCGTGAAGAAGGGCGACCGCGTCTGCCTCTACCTGCCGATGGTCCCCGAGGCGGCGGCGGCCATGCTCGCCTGCGCGCGGATCGGCGCGGTGCATTCGGTGGTGTTCGGCGGGTTCTCAGCCGAGAGCCTCGGAGACCGGATCGTCGACTGCGGCGCGAAGGTGCTGATCACCGCCGACCAGGGTCTTCGGGGCGGGCGGACCGTGGAGCTGAAGCGCATCGCCGACGCCGCCGCGAAGAAGGCGCCGTGCCTCGAGCGCATGCTGGTGCTGCGGCGGACCGGCGCCGACGTGCCGTTCGACCCCGCGCGCGATCGCTGGCTGCACGACGAGCTGGCGGCGGCGGGCGTCCTCGACGCGTTCCCGCCCGTGGAGGTCGGCGCCGAAGATCCGCTGTTCATCCTCTACACGTCCGGCTCCACCGGGAAGCCGAAAGGCGTGCTCCACACGAGCGCCGGCTACCTGCTCTACGCGGCGTACACGCACCGCATGGTGTTCGACTGGCGCCCCGACGACGTGTTCTGGTGCACCGCCGACGTCGGCTGGGTCACCGGGCATTCGTACGTCGTCTACGGCCCGCTGTGCAACGGCGCGACCACGGTGATGTTCGAAGGCGTGCCCACCTACCCCGACGCCGGCCGCTTCTGGGACGTCGTCGATCGGCACAAGGTCACGGTCTTCTACACCGCGCCCACCGCCATCCGCGCGCTCGAGGCGCAGGGCGACCGCCACGTGACGTCGCGCTCGCGCGCGTCGCTGCGCCTGCTCGGGTCGGTCGGCGAGCCCATCAACCCCGAGGCGTGGCTCTGGTACCACCGCGTCGTCGGCGGCGGGAAGCTGCCGATCGTCGACACCTGGTGGCAGACGGAGACGGGCGGGATCCTCATCGCGCCGCTGCCCGGCGCGACGACGCTGAAGCCCGGCTCGGCGACGCTGCCGCTGCCGGGCGTGCGGCCGGCGCTGGTCGACGACGCGGGGAAGACGCTCGAGGGGAACGGCGTCGCGGGCAACCTGTGCCTCGCGTTCCCGTGGCCGGGGATGATGCGCACCGTCTACGGCGACCACGAGCGTTTCCGGAAGACGTACTTCGACCGCTTCCCGAACCTCTACTTCACCGGCGACGGCTGCCGCCGCGACCTCGACGGCTACTACTGGATCACCGGGCGCGTCGACGACGTGCTCAACGTCTCGGGCCATCGCATCGGCACCGCCGAGGTGGAGAGCGCGCTGGTCGAGCACCCCGACGTGGTCGAGGCCGCGGTCGTGGGCATGCCGCATCCGATCAAGGGCCAGGCGATCTACGCGTTCGTGTTGCTGAAGGCGGGCTGCGCCGAGCGGCCGGAGCTGCGGCAGGAGTTGACGAAGACGGTGCGCGAGAAGATCGGCGCCCACGCCGCGCCGGAGGTCGTCCACGTCGCGCCGGGCCTGCCGAAGACGCGGAGCGGTAAGATCATGCGCCGCATTCTGCGGAAGCTCGCCGAGGGGCAAGTCGAAGACCTCGGCGACGTCTCGACGCTGGCGGACCCGTCGGTCGTCGAGCAACTCGTGGCGACGCGGCCGCGACGCTGAGCCAGGCGGGCCGGAGCGGGCGCCGTCGTCCGCCCGGATCGGACTACACTGTCGGCATGACACCTCCGCACCGCGTCGCGGCATGCGCGCTCGCCGGCCTCCTGGTCGGCGCCGCCGCGCCCGGCCAGACGCTCGTCGCCTCCCCGCTCGTGCATGGCCAGGAGTTCTCCGTCGTCGTCACCGGCGCGCCCGCGCCTTCGGACGCCGCGTTCCTGATCGGGGTCGGCGGCGTCGGCCCCGGCGCCTGCTTCCCCGGGATCGTCTGCCTCGATCTCCTCGATCCGTGGATGGTCGCGGCGATCCTGCCCGCCGCCGGCGGAAGCGCGGGGATCGCCGGCATCGTGCCGCCGACCTTCCCGCTGATCGAGATCGACCTGCAGGCGGTGATCGTCGCGCCCGCGCCGGGCGGGTTCGCCGCGGCGAAGACGGCGGCGGAGGTCCGGTTCGTGCAGCCGATCTCGGCGTTGTCCGACGGGTTCGACGGCGCGGCCCTGGCGTCGGATTGGATCCTCCACGAAGCGGGGGAATTGGCGCCGCCGGTCGTCGGCGGGAGCGCCCTCTACCTCACGCCCGTCGCGACCGGCCCCGCCGCCGTGTGGTTCAACGACGACGAAGGACCTGCGCTGTTCAAGCGCGTCACCGGCGACTTCACGGCGACGTCGATCGTACACGTCTCGAACCCGCTGGCGCTGTCGCCGATCCCCGTGCCGCCGCCGACCAGCTTCCGCCTCGGCGGTCTCGTGGCGCGCGACCCCGCAGGCGCGTCCGGAACGAAGAACTCGGTCCACGTCGCCGTCGGCGCGGGCGTGCCCGGGTTCCCGCTCGTCGTCGAGGATAAGAACACCGTCCTGTCGTCGAGCGTTTACGCGTTTCACCCGACGGCGTCGCACCACGTCGAGCTCAGGCTCCGGCGCGTCGGCGCGCTCGTCGAGTGCGCCTGGCGCCCGACGACCGGCGGCGCGTGGACGATCGTCGCGACGCACGCGCGGCCGGATCTGCCGCCGACGCTGCACGTCGGCCCGATGGTCTACAGCTACGACGCCCCGTCGCTGATCGAAGCGCGCTTCGACGACGTCGCGTTCGGGCCTTAGCGGCCGCCCGCGCCGGAAGACGGCGGGCGCGGCCGGCGGCTCGCCCGCGACGGGCGACGCTCCGCGATGCGGGGCCGTCGCGCTGCGCGCGCGCGGGCCTCCGCGGTCCATGCGACGGCCGTCGCCCGATGGAACTTGCGACGTGCCCGACGGAGGACCGCGGACCGCCGTGCCGAGCGCAGCGAGGACGCGGCCGCATCGTCGAGCGGCGGCCGACTCGGGAACGGCGGACGTCGCAGTCGGCGGAATCTCCGATGCGCGGCGAACGGATCACGATGCGGGGCCGTCGCGTCGCTGCGCGCCGCGCGCGGGCCTCCGCGGTCCATGCGACGGCCGTCGCCGGTTGAAACGGTTGAAGTGCCCGACGGAGGACCGCGGACCGCCGTGCCGAGCGCAGCGAGGACGCGGCCGCATCGTCGAGCCGCGGCCGACTCGGGAACGGCGCCGCGCATCGCCTGCGACGCGTCGACGACGGACGACGCTTCACGATGCGAGGCCGTCGCGCTGCGCGCGCGCGGGCCTCCGCGGTCCGGGAACGGCGCCGGTCAGCGCACGCCGGCCGCCGCATCCGAACGGCGGAGGTGCTCGCAGACGGCGGCGCAGAGGGTCAGCGGCGTGTCGTCGGAGATCTCGTAGATCACGCGCAGGCCCTCCTGACGGCGCGTGACGAAGCCCTGTTCGCGCAACACTGCGAGGTGGCGGCTCGCGTTGGCCTGCGTGAGCCGCGCGAGCGCCGCGACTTCGGCGACCGAATCCACGCCGCCGCAGACCGCCTGGAGCACCTTGAGGCGCGAAAGGTCGGAGAGGGCGAGGAAGCGGCGCGCGACCCGTTCGAGCGTCGCGTCGCTCAGCGGCTCATGGGCGCTTCGGGCGGGAGCTTTGCGCGGCGCGCCGCGCTTGCGGGTCCGTGGGGTCATGCGGCCTTCCGTGCGCCGCCGCGCGCTCTTCGTGCGCGACGTCGCGGCGACATCCTAGCCGACGCGCAAGGTTTCGCCGAAGCCGTCCGAAGCGCCGCAACACTTTCGCAAGCGATTGCGTGTTTGCTTGAACAGCGACGCGGCTTACGATCGCGGCGCCGGACGCGCCGTCCGGCCTCTCTCCGACGGAGCCCGCCGTGATCCGCACCTCCGCCCCGCTCTGCGCCGCGCTCGCCCTCGCGACCGCGCTCGCTTCCGCGCAAGCCCCCGACTACGTGGTGACCGCGGCCCCCGGAACCGTCTCGGTCGCGCCGGCGACGACCATCACCGCGCTCGTCTTCGACTGCGTGATGCCCGGTCCGACGCTCTATGCGACGCAGGGCCAGCCGTTCCGCGTGCGCTTCGTCAATCAGCTCGGCGCGCCGAGCTCGCTGCACTTCCACGGCGTCAACATGCCGGCGGGAATGGACGGCGTGATCGGCGTCTCCCGCCCGGCCGTGGCGCACGGCCAGGAGTTCCTCTACGAATTCGTCCCGCCCGACTCGGGCACGTTCTGGTACCACCCGCACGTCGAAGAGCAGATGACCTCCGGCCTGTGGGGCGCGTTGATCGTCGCGCCCGCGAACCCCGCCGACGACCCCGCCTACGACGTCGACCAGGTCGTGCTGCTGCACGACGACGTGACGCAGGCGGGCGGCATGATGGGCGGCATGACGGGCGGGACCGCCCCCGGAATGGCCGGCCATTTCCTCAACGGGAAGACGAGCGCCCGGGCAGACGCCGATCGTCGCGGCCGCGGGGCAGAAGCTCCGGCTGCGGTTCGTCAACGCCGCCGCGCACACCTCGTACGTCGTCGCGCTCGACGGCCACCCGATGACCGTCACGCACGCCGACGGCCATCGCGTCCAGCCCGTCGTCACCTCGGCGATCCCCCTGGGGCCGGGCGAGCGTTACGACGCGCTGGTCGACCTGAACAACCCGGGCGTGTGGAGCCTCGCGGTCGCGAACCTCGTCAACCGCAACGCGACCGTGGTGCGCGGCGTGGTGGCCTACGCGGGATCGACCGCGCCGACGCCGTCGGCGACGTTCGTCCCGCCGAACCTCTCGGTCGGCGCCCTGCTGTCGTACTCCCAGCTCGCCGCCTTCGCGCCGGTCGCGCCCATCGTCGCGGCGCCGAACCGGCAGTATGCGGCCGTGCTGGCCGCGTCGATGGGCGGCATGGGCGGCGGCGGCATGGGCGGCGGCATGATGGCGTTCACCATCAACGGGCAGGCGTGGCCGAACGCGACCCCGTTCGTCGTCTCCCCGAACGAGACGGTGCAGATCGACTTCACGAACACCAACACGTTCATGATGGGATCGTTCCGCCACCCGATGCACCTGCACGGGCACGCGTTCCGCCTCATGGGGACCGCCGGCGGCCTCCTCGCGCCGCCGCGCAAGGACACCCTCCTCATCCGCCCGGTCGGCCAGGCGTGGAGCTCGGCGTCGGTGCAGTTCGTCGCCGACAATCCGGGCGAGTGGATGATCCACTGCCACGACGTCGACCATCAGATGATGGGGATCATGAGCACCTTCCAGTACACGGGCGACTCCGACGGCGACGGGCTGACGAACGCGGTCGACTGGGACCCGCTGTCGGTCTTCCCGGTGCTCACCATCCCTTCCGCCGCGACGGCCTTCGTCCAGGGCGGGAGCGGCGCCGTGACGACGCAGGTCGCTCCGGGGATGACGGTCGACTTCTACTTCGGCCTGTCGACCGCCGCGCCGCTCGCGCTCGGCCCGTTCGGAACGTTGTTCCTCGATTTCCCGACGTGGGCGGGCACGGCCGTCGCGAACGCGTCCGGCGACGCCGCGCTCCCGTACGTCGTGCCCTTCGTGCCCGGGCTCTCGGGGACGCGCCTCGCGCTCCAATCCGCGTGCGCGGTCCCGTTCGCGCCCTTCGGCCTGCTCTCGACCTGGCAGGCGTTCACGGTGCAGTAAGGCCTCGTCCCGCGGCGCCGCGTCTCAGGTCGGCGCCGCGGGGTGCTCCGCGGCCGCGGCGTCGCGCTCCTGCTGTCGAATGAGCCGCGCCGCCTCCTCCTCGCCCAGCGGTCGCGGCTCCTTCACGCGCAGGCTTTCGTTCCACTCGCGGTTGAAGTCGCGCTGCAGGCGGCGGTTGATGGCCGCGGTCACGAGCATGGCGATCAGCGCCCCGACCGACGCGAGCAGCATGTCTTTGTGCGCGTCCCACTCGTCGCCCTGGGTTCCGAGGAACTCCATCGCCGCCTCGTCGGCGAACACCACCGCCGCCGCCCACTCGATCAGCTCGTAGAGCATCGAGGTGGACATCGTCACGTCGAGCGGCAGGAAGTAGCCCCAGAAGCCCTTGAAGTCGCCGATGCGCAGCACGACCTCGCGCATCGGATACGCCAGCAGCAGCCCGTAGCAGAAGTGGACGAGGCGGTCGTAGTGGTTGCGCTCGCCCTGCTCGCCTCCGCCCAGGACCAGGTCGAGCCACGTCGGCGTCGGCACGTCCGCGTAGCGGTAATGCGACCCGACGACGTGCAGGACGGTGAAGAGAAAGATCAGCGTGTAGGACACGCGCGAGAGCGGGAGCTTCTTCGCCGTGGCGACGAGGATCCCCACGCCGACGACCGTGAGGGCGTTCTCGAGCAGCCAGACGCCGCGGTCGCGCGGCGCGACGCCCGACCAGACGAAGACCGCGCCGAGCAGCGCGGCGAGCGTGAGGACGTACTTCTTCCGATCGGGCAGGCGCACGCGGAGGCTCCGGCGCCGACGCGGCGCCGCTCAGGGCTTACCGCACGCGCGGCGCGGCGTCGAGGCCGCGCCGAAGGCGCGCCGCGCGGGGAGGTCGCGGGGAGGACACCGACGTCGCGCCGGCATCGGCGGCGCGCCGTCCGTCGGCCTCAGTAACCGAGCGTCAGGACCGCCGACCGGCTGAACTGCGCGGGCGAAGAGGGGCTCGTGAAGACGCCTTGGACCGCCACCTTCTGCCCGGTGAGCGCGGGATCATTCGGGAGGAGGAAGGCGCCCGAAGCGAAGAAGCCGGGAGACGGCGTCGTGAGCAACGGCTCCAGACCCAGCCCCGCGAGGAGCTGTACCGACGCGAGGTCGAGGAACGTCGACAGGCAGGCGGGCGGACCGAGAGGGACGCTCGAGGCGGCGTGCCCGATCGACCAGAACAGGTGGAAATCGCCCGCCTGCGCGACGGCCCAGGTCGCGAAGGCCTGCGTCCCGAGCACCGGCGCCGTCACGTTCAGGTTGGGCGTGGCCCAGAAAGACGGGGCGCTCGGGCACGTCCAGCCGACGTACGCCGCATCCGCCAGGGCGGTGTTCACGCAGGCGGACGAACGCCAACGAAGGACGACGGGCAGAGCGCCGGAGGACGGGAAGAAGTTGCAGGCCGTGAAGGACGCTCCGCAGACCAACGCGTACGGAATCGCCGTCGAGCCCGCCGGATCGTAGGCCACGCTCAGGACGGTCCCGGGGACGGCGCCGCTGAAGCGAAGGACGTAGGGAACGCCCGCGACGACGGCGACCTCCGGCGTCTGGAACGTGCACCAGCCGCCGGACAGCTGCGAGTCGGCGGACGTGATCGGCGACCCGGTCGCGACGCCGCCGGCGGAGGCGTAGAGGGCGAGCGTCGCTTTCTGCGCGGCGCCGAACCCGTTGAGGTACAGCGACACGCCGTTGAAGGCGCCGCCGACGGGCGCCGTGACGAGCAGATCCAACGTCCCGCTGCCGGCGAACGGGATCGACGGCAGACCGGGATTCAGGGATTGCCCGTTGAACTGGTGACAGACCGAGGTCAACCCCTGACCGGTCGCGATCGACGAGATCAGGCACACGTAGGCGATCCATGTCGTGACGCGCATCGCGGCCTCCCGGCTCGAGCCGGGGCGCAGGGTACCGTTTCGCCCGGCGAATCCCGCTTCGATTCCGCCGGGGCCGCTTCTCGGTCGAACGTCGGAGGGTAGGGCCGCGGGAAGCGGCGCGCCGCCGCCCGCGCGTCGCTCAGTGCCGGAAATGGCGGACGCCGGTGGTCACCAGCGCAAGGCCGCGGGCGTCGGCGGCCTGGACGACGGCGTCGTCGCGGATCGAGCCGCCGGGGTGCACGACCGCGGTCACGCCGGCGTCGGCGGCGAGCAGCAGCCCGTCGGGGAACGGGAAGAAGGCGTCGGAGGCCATCGACGCGCCCTTCGCCTGCGCGCCCGCCTTTTTCGCCGCCAGCGCCACCGAATCGACGCGGCTCATCTGCCCCGCGCCGCAGCCGAGCAGCGTCGCGTCCTTCGCAAACACGATCGCGTTCGACGTCACGTGCCGGCAAAGCTCCCAGGCGAAGCGAAGATCGGCCCACTCTTCGCGCGTCGGAGCGCGCTTCGACGCGACGGTGAACTCCGTCTCGATCGAGGCGTCGCGCTGCTGCACCAGGAGGCCGCCGGAGATCGTGCGCACGTCGAGCAAGCCTTCGACGGGACGTCGCTCGTGGAACGGATTCGTCGTCTCGAGGATGCGGACGTTTTTCCCCCACTTCGCGCCCGTGGTCAGGATCTCGAGCGCGGCGCCTTCGTAGGCCGGCGCGACGATCAACTCGAAGAATCGGTCCGGCGCCGCGACCAGCCGCGCGACCTCTTCGGTCACCGGGCGGTTGAAGGCGAGGATGCCGCCGTACGCCGACAGCGGGTCGCCCGCGTAGGCGCGGCGGAAGGCGTCGGCGAGGTCGGTCGGATGCGTCGCCGCGCCGCACGGGTTCTTGTGCTTGATGACCGCGCAGGCCGGATACATCAGGAATCGCACCACGCCGAGCGCCGCGTCGGCGTCGAGAAGATTGTTGAAGGACAGCTCCTTGCCGGAGAGCTGCCGCGCGTGCGCGACCGTCGCTTCGCCCGGATCGGCGAGACGATAGAGGGCCGCGGGCTGGTGCGGGTTCTCGCCGTAGCGCAGCGTCTGCGCCAGCGAGCCGGCCAGCGTGAACTTCGGCGGGAATTCCTCGCCCGACATCCAACGCGCGATGGCCGCGTCGTACGCCGCGGTGCGGGCGAAAGCGCGCGCCGCCATGCGGCGACGGAACGCGCGCGACGTGCCGCCGTCGTGACGCTCGAGCTCGTCGCGGAGCGCCGGCAGGTCGGCGGCGTCGGTGACGACGGCGACGAAGTCGAAGTTCTTGCAGGCGGCGCGCACCATGGCGGGTCCGCCGATGTCGATCATTTCGACGCAGTCGCCTTCGGTCGCCCCGGGCTGCGCGACGGTGTTCTCGAACGGGTAGAGGTTGACGACGACGAGGTCGACGGCGCCGATGCCGTGCCGTTCGGCCGCGGCGACGTGGCCCGGGTCGTCGCGGCGGTAGAGAAGTCCGCCGTGAATCTTCGGGTGCAGCGTCTTGACCCGGCCGTCCATCATTTCGGGGAAGCCGGTGACGTCGCTCACGTCCCGCACCGCGAGGCCCGCCGCCTGCAGCGCGCGCGACGTGCCGCCGGTGGAGATCAGCTCGACGCCGCGCGCCGCGAGCCCCCGCGCGAGGTCGACGATCCCCGTCTTGTCGAAGACCGAAAGCAGCGCCCGCCGGATCCCGACGACGTCGGGACCTCCCGAGAAGGCGCGATGGCCGCCGGCGCCGCCGGCCGACGGCGCCGGTCCGCAGTCTTTGCCTCCGCTCACGACGTCCGCTCCTTCGTCTTGCTGCGCCGCCGCAGGTAGGCGTCGATGAAAGGCATGAGCGCCCCGTCGAGCACCGCGTTCACGTTGCCGCTGTCGTGGTCCGTGCGGTGGTCCTTCACCAGCTGGTAAGGCGCGAGCACGTAAGAGCGGATCTGGCTCCCCCACGCGATCTGCCCCTTGGAGTCGTACATCGACTTGAGCTCGGCGCTCCGCTGCAGCTCGCGTTGCTGCAGCAGCTTTCCGCGCAGCATCTTGAACGCCGTCTCCTTGTTCTTGTGCTGACTGCGCTCGGACTGGCACTGCACGACGATGCCCGACGGCAGGTGCGTGATGCGCACCGCCGACTCGGTCTTGTTGACGTGCTGGCCGCCCTTGCCGCCGGCGCGGTAGGTGTCGAGGCGGATGTCGGCGTCTTTGATCTCGATCGCCTCGTCCTCCTCGACGTCGGGCGCGACGTCGAGCGCGGAGAAACTGGTCTGGCGCCGGTTCTGCGCGTCGAACGGCGACATGCGCACGAGCCGATGCACGCCCATCTCGCACACCAGATAGCCGTAGGCGTACGGCCCCTCGACCCGCACCGAGGCGTGTTTGATGCCCGCTTCTTCGGCCGTCTCGACGTCGAGCATCTCCGTCTTGAAGCCCATCTGCTCGCAGAAGCGGAGATACATGCGCAGCATCATCTGGCACCAGTCGGAGGCGTCGGTGCCGCCCGCGCCCGCCTGGAGGTTGATGACCGCGTTGCCCTGGTCGTAGGGCCCCGAAAGGAACGACCGCAGCTCGAACGCGTCGAACCGCTCGAGCGTCTGCGCGACGAGGTGCTCCGCCTCGGCCATGCTCGCCGGGTCTTTCATCTCCTCGGCGAGCTCGGAGAGCGTCTCCGCGTCGTCGAGGCTCCGCGTCATTCCGTCGAGCGCCTCGCAGACGCCCTTGGCGTTCCTCAGCTCGGCGACGCGACGCTTCGCGCTCTCGGCGTCGTTCCAGAAGTCCGCCTCGCCCATCTGCCGTTCGATCTCGCGGCGACGGGCGTCCATCTTGGGGTAGTCAAAGAGAGTCTCGGAGGTGAGCGAGACCCTTCCTGAGCTTGGCGACGTTGGCGGAGGCTTCGGGGTTCATGGGGCGACGTTCCGCGCGATGAAAGCAATCGCGCCCGCGCCGGACAAGCTGCGCGCGTCGCGGCCGGCGACGCGGTTACCGTGGCCGCATGGCCGGCGACGCTTACGACTACGCTCCGCCCGAGGTCGTGCGCTGGACCGAGACGTTCTGGTCCCTCCACGGACCGACGTTCGACCGCGACCAGGC
>DASPNK010000522.1:0-3476 GCA_035626575.1 Planctomycetota bacterium
GCCGACGCCGCGCTGCGGAAGGCCGCGGCCGACCTCGCGGCGCAGTGGAGCGCCGACGCGTCGCGGCTCTTCGACGGAGACCCCGCCGCGAGACCTTTCCGCGCGCTCGCCGACGCGACGACGACGTGGATCGCGCGGCGCTCGGAACTGCGGCCCTGGTCGGTCTTCGCCGAATCCGAGGCGCGCGCCCGCGCCTGCGGCGCCGGCGTCGCGGCCGACCGCCTCCGCCGCGGCGACGCCGTCCCGGCGACCGTGCGCGCGGCGTTCGAGCGCGCGTTTCTCGAAGCCTGGCTCGACCAGGCGTTCGACGCGCACGCGGAGTTTCGCGGGTTCGTCGGCGCCGCGGTCGACCGCGACGCCGGGAAGTTCCGCGAAGCCGACCGCGCGTGGATCGCGGCCGGGGGCGCCGCGGTCGCCGTCTCCGCCGCCGCGGCGCGTCCGCGGCTGGACGCCGCCGTCGCCGCCGCGTCGGAAGCGGGACTGGTCCTCGCCGAAGCGCGGAAGAAGCGGCGGCATCTTCCCGTCCGCCGGCTGTTCGAGCGGATTCCGAACCTCCTGCCGCGCCTCAAGCCGTGCCTGCTGATGAGCCCGCTGTCGACCGCGCGGTTCCTCCCGCCGCAGGGGACGCCGTTCGACCTCGTCGTCTTCGACGAGGCCTCGCAGATCACGCCGGCCGACGCGATCGGCGCCCTCGCGCGCGCGAAGCAGGCGATCGTCGTCGGCGATTCGAAGCAACTGCCGCCGACCGCGTTTTTCGAGCCGGGAGAAGGGGAGGACGACGACGCCCGCGGCGAGGAGACGTCGCGCGACCTCGAGAGCCTTCTCGACGAGATGGTCGCGGCGCGCACGCCGTCGCTGATGCTGCGCTGGCACTACCGAAGCCGCGACGAAGCGCTGATCGCGTTCTCCAACGACCGCTACTACGCCGGCCGGCTGCTCACGTTCCCGGGGCCGGGGGGCGGCGGCGACCTCGGCGTGTCGCTGCGCCGCACGGCCGGCGTCTTCGAGCGCTCCGGCGCGCGGATCAACCGCGCCGAGGCGGAGGCCGTCGCCGCCGAGGTCGTGGCGCGGCTCACCGATCCCGCCCGCCGGTCGCGGTCGATCGGCGTCGTCACGTTCAACCGGCCGCAGCAGCTTCTGATCGAAGACCTGCTCGACGCCGCGCGCGAGGCGCATCCGGAGATCGAGCCGTACTTCACGGACGCGGCGCCGGAGCCGGTCTTCGTCAAGAACCTGGAGAACGTCCAGGGCGACGAGCGCGACGTGATGCTCTTCTCGATCGCCTACGGACCGGACGCGGCCGGCCGCACGACGATGAACTTCGGCCCGCTCAACCGCCAGGGCGGCGAGCGCAGGCTCAACGTCGCGGTGACGCGGGCCCGCGAACGTTTGATCGTGTTCACCTCGATGCCGCGGGACGCGATCGACCTGTCCCGGACCGGCGCGCTCGGCGCCGCCCATCTGAAAGCGTTCCTCCGCTACGCCGAAGATGGGCCGGGCGTTCTGGCGGAGACGTCGGCGGTGATCGGCGGGACGACGGTCGGCGCCTTCGAAAGCGAGATCGCGGAGGCGCTGCGCGCGCGCGGGCGGGCCGTGGAAACCGGCGTCGGGCGCTCCGACTACCGCGTCGATGCGGCGGTGCGCGCCGCCGCGCCGCCGCATCGATGCGTGCTCGGGGTCGAGACCGACGGCAAAGCCTGGCGCTCGGGGGCGACCGTCCGGGATCGGGAGCGGCTGCGTCGCGCGGCGCTGGAGGGCCTCGGCTGGCGCACGACGCGCGTGTGGTCGGCCGACTGGCGCGCCGACCGCGAAGGCGTGCTGCGCCGGCTCGAGCGCGAGATCGCGGAGGCCGAGGCCGCGCCGGAGCGGCCGGCGCCTCCGGGGGCGAACGCGAGCGTCGCGCCGGGCGCCGTTTCCGCGCGGGCGGAACCGGCGCCCGCGCTCGAGGTGCGGGCGGCCGGGGACTCCGCACCCGCGGCGCGCGTCGCGGCGGCGCCTGCGTCGGCGTCGGCCGCGAAGCCGCGACCGCCCGCCGGCGGCGACCCGGAGGCCTTCTACGCCCCGTCGGAAACGCAACGCCTCGCCGACGCGTACGCCGCCGCCGCGCTCGCGGAGGCACCGGTCCGCCGCGAGTCGGTCGGGCGGCGGGTCGCCGCGGCGTGGGGGTTGACGGCGGCGGGAGCGAAGGCGAAGCGACGCCTCGAGGAGATCGCCGACGTCGTCGTCCGGCGCGGCGCGCTGGTCGAGCGCGGCGCGTTCCTTTGGGCGCCGGGCGTCGACCCAGAAGCGTGGGACGCGGTGCGACCGCCGGCGCCGGGCGAAGAGCCGCGCGACGTCGACGAGGTGCCCACGGAGGAACTCGCGGCCGCCATGCGGCGCACGCTGGCGGCGTCGGTCGCGATGGCCGAGGACGACCTCTTTCGCGCGGCGGCATCCGCGCTCGGGTGGCGTCGCCTCACGCCCCGCGTCCGGGACGCCTGCGCCGCCGCCCTCGCCTGGTGCGAAGCGCGCGGCCGTGCGAAGCGCACGCCGGGCGGCGCCATAGCTCTGCCTTGACGCGCCTGCGCGGCCGCGCGCGACATCGTCGCCTTCCGGCGCGTGCGGGCGCTGCGCCGACCTTCGGGCGCGGCGATCAGAACGACGGCTTGAGGTTCCAGATCTCGCGCGCGTAGCCGCTCACGGCGCGGTCGCTGGAGAACCAACCCATGCCGGCGATGTTGCGCGCCGCCGAGACGTTCCACTTCGCGGCGTCGCGGTAGTGCGCGTCGACGCGGTCCTGGGCTTCGAGGTAAGCGGGGAGGTCGGCGAGCACGAAGTAGCGGTCGCCGTAAACGGTGAGCGCGTCGTAAAGCGGACGGAACGCGCCCGGCTCCTCCGGGGTCAGGGTCCCGTCGGCCAGCATGCCGACGGCTTCCGCGATTTCCGGATGCGCATGGAGCACGGCGGCGGGGTCGTAGCGGCGACGGCGGCTGCCGTCGGGCGCGGTCTCCCAGGCCTCCAGCTCGGCGATCTCTTCCGCGGTCTTCCCGAAGAGGAAGAAGTGCTCGTGCCCGACCGCGTCGCGGATTTCGATGTTCGCGCCGTCGAGGGTCCCGACGGTGAGCGCGCCGTTCATCGCGAACTTCATGTTGCCGGTGCCGGAGGCTTCGCAGCCCGCGGTGGAGATCTGCTCCGAGAGGTCGGCGGGCGGAATGAGCTTCTCGGCCATGCCCACCGAGTAATTCGGCAGGAAGGCGGCCGCGAGGCGCCCCTTCATCTCCGGATCGCCGTTGACCAGGTCGGCGACGCGACACAGGCAGCGGAGGATCAGCTTGGCCGCGGCGTATCCCGGGGCCGCCTTGCCTGCGAAGAGCACCGCGCGCGGCACGGCGCGGTCGCGCCAGGCGGGGTCGCGCTTGAGGCGATTTCGGCGCACGAGGACGCCGAGCGCGTTCATGAGCTGGCGCTTGTATTCGTGGAGGCGCTTCACCTGGACG
>DASPNK010000523.1:0-11641 GCA_035626575.1 Planctomycetota bacterium
GTGAAGGTCTTCGACTCGCAGGTCGCCGCGGCCGACCCCGAAGGCGCGCTCGAGCGCGCCGCCAAGACCGACGGAACGGGTCGCTACGAGGTCGCGCATCTGAAGCCCGGCCTCAAGCGCGTCTGGGTGACCAAGCCGGGCTTCGCCTCGGCGGGCCGTCACAACCACACGCTCGAAAACGCCCGTCCCGAAACGCGCATCGACTTCACGCTGTTCCCCGGCCACGTCATCGCGGGCGTCGTGCTCGCGTCCGACACCGGCGCCGGGATCCCCGCCGCGGTCGTCACGTTCAAGCCGACGCGCCTCGGGCCGGCGGCGGCGAAATTCGACCCCGCGCGCGACATCCCTCTCGAGGCCGAAGAGCTGCGCAAGCGGATCGCGGCGGCGGGCGGTTCGCCCGAGGCGGCGAAGGTGCAGGCGGGCTCGATGACGCGCGAGGAGGCCGAAATCATGCGCTCGCGGCGCATGGCCGACGAAGCGGCGCGCCGCGCCGGGGCGGACCCGGCGCATGCGGGCGACGGCGACGTGAAGCGCGATCCGTCGATGATCGACGACATCCCGCCCGCGCAGCGCGAGTGGCAGAAGAAGCAGCAGGAGATGGCGGTCGCCCACCAGAATCTGGCGTCGACCACCGTCGTGTACCGCACGAAGGCCGACGGCACGTTCCGCGCCGACGGCCTCGCGGAAGGGTTCTACCAGATCACGGTGCACGCGCCGGGCTACGCGCCGCCGCCGATCCAGTCGGCGGAGACCGGCGCCGAGAACGTCGTCTTCAACATGCTGCTCAACGGTCGGATCTCGGGGCACGTCATCGACGACGAGACCGAGAAGCCGATCGTCGGCGGCTTCACCGTCGGCATCGGCGTCGGCGCCGACGCGCGCTCGGCGCCCTATCACCTCAAGAAGCACTTCGGCCCGCCCAAGTGGACCGACGGCGCCTTCACCTACGGCGACCTCCGTCCGGGGCGCTACGTGCTGATCGCAGAGGCGCCGGGCTACGCGGGCGGGCGCAGCGAAGAGACGACCCTCGCCCAATCGGAGCAGCGCGACAGCGTCGTGATCCGGTTGATCAAGGGCGCGACGGTGAAGGGGCGCGTGATCGACGCCCAGGGCAAGCCGGTCGCCGACGCGGTCGTCACGACGGGATCGGGGGCGCCGGCCGGTCCGGAGCAGATCTTCATCGGCATGATCGATTCGGCGCTGCGCAAGGACTCGAAGTCCGCCCGCACGCGCGCCGACGGCACGTTCGAGCTCGCCAACCTGTTCGACGGGCGCTACGTGCTGAAGGTGACGCACCCGGATTTCGGGCCGTACGCCTCGGACGCGTTCGACGTGCCCCGCGCCGGCGAAGTGACGCGGCCCGACGTGACGCTGGCTCGCGGCGGCTCGATCGTCGGACGCGTGCTCACGAACAACGGTCCGGACGACAAGGCGAAGGTGAGCGTGCTTCCTGCGGCGGGCGGCGGCTTCGGCTCGATGCGCGAGGCGGCGACCGACGGCGACGGGCGCTATGAGATCCACGGCCTGGCGCCGGGCGAGTACCGCGTCGTACTGGCGCAGCAGGGAGGCAACGTGAACCTCGGCGCGCTGCTGCAACTCGCGCAGCAGAAGGCGGCCGCCGTCGGCGGCGGAGCGCCCGGGATGCCCGCGCCGAAGACGTACGTGCTCGCCGAAGGCCAGCGCATCGTCGTGGACTTCCCCTGACGCGCCCGACGCGCGTTCTTTCGACGTCCGCGGCGCCGCCGCGGGCGTCGCGTCGTTTCAGCGGCGCCCGTCTTCGGGACGCGCGCCTCGGAGCCTGAGATGAGCACGGATCGTCGACTCGCGTTCGGGGTGGTCGCCGCGGCGGTCGTCGCCGCAGCCGTCGCCGGCGTCTGGTTGTTGACGCAGAACGAATCCCCGAAGCCTCCGGTCGACGGCGTCGAGCGGCGCGAGCCCGCGCCGCCTGCGCCCACGTCGGGGCCGGCCCCCTCGACGCGACCGATCGCCGGCGGGCCCGTGGCGTCCGCCTCGAAAGGGCCGCTTGCGGCGCGGTCGGAGTTCGAAGACCGAGCCGCCATCGACGGCGTCGTCCTGAACGCCGACGGCGCGACGGTGCAGGGCGCCGTCGTGCGCCTCCTGCGCGACGCCTCCGGTCAGACCGCGCAGGTCATCGAAGGCGAGACGAAGGCCTCGGCGCCGAGCGGCGAGGACGGGTACTTCGCCTTCGGGCCCCCCGAAGTCGTCCGCGGCGAGCGCTACCTGCTGCGCGTGGATCATCCCGAGTACGCCGTCGAGCGCGTCGGGCCGATCGACCTCTCCCGCGACGCGGCGTCCTTCCGCGAAGTGGTGCTCCGCCGCTCGGGCGCCGACGTCTCCGGCACGGTGCGGGACGAAGACGGCCGCCCGCTCGCCGGCGCGACGGTGACGGCGTACGACCTCGAGGCGCAGACCAACGCCGACCCGCACGGCGTCGTCGAGCGCGCGGGCACGTCGGGCGCGGACGGCGTCTACGTCGTCGCGGGTCTCCGGCCGGGCCTCAAGTCGCTGCTCGTGCGGCTTCCCGGCTACACCGCCGCCGCGAAGAACCCGCTGCAAGTCGACGCGAATACGAAGATCCGCTACGACTTCGCCCTCGCCAGGGGCAAGTCGATCAGCGGGCGCGTGACGGCGCGCGACGTCGGGAGCGGACTCGGCGGCGCGACGGTGCAGGTGCGCCTCCTGAGTCACGGCCCCGGGACGGCGCGCCCCCCGATCGTCGTCGACGACTCCGCCTCGGCCGACGAGAAGGCGCGGCGCGTGCGGGAAGCCGAAGCCAAGCGCCAGGCGGAGGCGGGCGGCCGGGCGCCGACCGTCGACGACGGCGGCGAGCCCGAAGACCGCACGCTGAATCCGCCCGATCCGACCGCGGTCGCCGCGGCGGAGGCCGAGGCGCGTCGTCGCCAGTTCCTGTCGCTCCGACAGGCGCCGGCGCTGGCGACGAAGACCGCGGCCGACGGGACGTTTACGGTGGACGGGCTCGAAGACGGCGCTTATGAGGTGACCGCGCTCGCCAAGGGCTATCGGCCGCCTGCGGCCAAGTCGGTCGCCGCCGGCGCGTCCGTCGACTTCGACCTCGAGCCCAACGGCCGCTTTCTCGGGCGCGTGGTGGACGCCGTGACCGGGGAGCCGGTCCGCGAGTTTCGCCTGGCGATCACGGCGCCCGAGCAGCGACTTATCAGCCGCATTCAGAAGCGGCGCTTCAAGCCGGATGCGGGCGACGGTTCGTTCGAGTTCGTCGACGTCGCCCCCGGCAAATGGCAGCTCGTCGCCGAAGCGCAGGGTTACGCCGGCGGGCGCTCCGACGCGATCGTCGTCGGGCCGGGCGAGCGCGTCGAAGGGGTCGTGATCCGGCTGACGAAGGGCTGCGAGGTGCGGTGCCGCATCGTGGGCCCCGACGGCGCTCCGGTCGCGGACGCGTCGGTGGAAATCGAACCCGCCGACCCCAACCCGAACCCGCTCACCGAACTGTTCAAAAAGAACGTGCTTCGCGACCGGACGTCGGCGAAGAGCGGCCGCGACGGGCGCGTTTCCCTGCCGAACGTGGCGGGCGGGCGTTACGTGTTCAACGTCGAGCACGTCGGGTTCTCGTCGAAGACCACCGAGGCGTTCGACGTACCCGACGCCGGCGTCCTGGAACGCCCCGACGTGACGCTCTCGAAAGGCGCGACGGTCACGGGCCGCGTGATGCGCAAGGACGGGAGCGGCCCCGATCCGGCCGCCCAGGTGCGGCTCGCGGCGTCGCCTCCCCAACCGGGGCAACCGTTCGCGATGCACTGGTCCGCGCAGACCGCCACCGCGCCCGACGGCTCCTTCGAATTCGGCGGCGTGCCGCCGGGGATTTACCGCGCACTCGTCATCCAACGCGACGGCAAGCCGGACTTCGGGGACGTGTTCGGGCAGCTCACGGCCGGCGCGCGCGGCGGGGCCGCGCCGTCGACCTTCGCGGTCGCCGAAGGTCAGGCGATCTCGCTGGGCGACCTGTAGCGGCGCCGCCCGGCGCTCGGCGGCGGCGCGCTACGCGCCGTCGTCGGCGGCGGGCTTCGCCCCGGCCTTGCGGCGCGGCGGCTTCTTCGCCTTCGGCGCCGCCTTCTTCACGGCCGCGCCGTCGCCCTCCGCGGGCGCCGCGCCGTCGCCGGCGGGCGTCGCCTTCGGCTTGCGCTCCGGCCGCGGCGGGAACTCCCATTTCAGCTCGCCCTGCTCGTCGTAGTAGAGCGCGGCGCGGAACTTCATCCCGCGCATCGACACGAAGCCGAAGAGCACGTCGGTCTTCTCGCCGTTCAGCAGCTTGCGGACCTGGTCGGGCGGAAGGAACCGGTACTTGATGCGTTCGGCGAGCCGGTAGTCGCAGGTCTTGTCCTTCGCGCGCGGGACGTTCTTGACGCAGCGGTAGCCCGTGCCGGCGCGCACGACTTCGGACTTGCACTTGGGGCATTTGCCCATGACCGTGCCCTCGGGCACGGACTCGAAGCGCCGCCCGCCTTCCGCTTCGGCGTCCTCCGGCGAATCGTCGCCGCTTGCGGCGGCCAGTTCGACGGAGACCGTCCAGTCGTCGTTGAGGACGAGGTATCCGGGGGCGCGCGTCCGTTCGAAGCCGGTGAGCGGTCCGACGCGTTTCTCCTTCAGGAGGCGACGGAGCGTCTCCGGGAAGAGGTACTTCCCGTTCTGCGACTTCGAGATGTTGACGGTGGGGCGTTCGTCGTCGCCGTCCTGCACCATGTCCGAGCAGAGGTAGGAGAAGGTCTTTTCGATGAGCGGCTTCGAGCACCCGCCGCAGACCAGCGGCCCGCCGTGGTCGCGCGCGAAGATCTCCTCGTTGCCGCCCTCGTGCAGCCGCACCGCGTCGACGATCTCCTTCACCAGCTTCCTGAGTTCGAGATTGAACTGCTCCCGCGTGTAGTCGCCCGCGGTCATCAGCGCGAGGCGGTATTCCCACTCGCCCGTGAGGTCGGGCTTGGCCAGCGCGCCGAGGTGGAGGTTGCGGACGAGCCGCACCAGCGTGCAGCCGAGGGGCGAGGGCACGATGGATCGGCCTTCGCGGCGCGCGAGGCCCTTGTCGATCAGGTCCTTCACGATGGCGGCGCGGGTCGCGGCGGTCCCGATGCCCTTGTCCTTCAGCTCCTCGAGGGCCTCCTCGCTCAGCTCGTCGCCCATCGCGACGTCCCGCGCGCACGTCTCCATCGCCTTGACCAGCGAGCCGTCGGTGTAGCGGGCCGGCGGCTGCGTGGCCTTGTCGAGGACGTCGACCGCGACCGTCGTCGCCGTCGCGTCGGCCGGCGGCTTGGGCAGAGGGTCGTCTTCGGTCGCGGGCTCGGTCGCCCGCCAGCCGGGCGTCGCCAGCCGGCGGCCCTTCGTCACGAAGGTCTCGCCGTCGACGGTCGTCTCGCGCGTCACCGTCAGCCACTCGGCCGACGGCATGAACGCCGACAGGAAGCGCCGCACGATCATCTCGTAGATCCGCGTCTCGTCGTCGCGGAGGTTCTGGGGGGCCTCGCCCGTCGGGATCAGCGCGAAGTGGTCCGAGACCTTGGCGTCGTTGAAGACGCGGATCGGCGTCTCCGGCGTCGCGTCGATCGGAACCTGCGCGGCCACGAATCCGAGCGGGCCCTCGCGGAGGCGCCGGATCAGTCCGGGGATCTCCGGCACGTAGTCGGTGGGGAGGAATCGGCTCGACGTGCGCGGATAGGTGACCGCCTTCTTGGCCTCGTACAGCGACTGCACGAGCGAGAGGGTGCGGTCGAGCGTGTATCCGAAGCGGCTCGACGCTTCGCGCTGCAGGGACGTGAGGTCGTAAAGGAGGGGCGGCTCCTCCCGGCGGCGCGTCTCGCGATCTTCGATGCGCCCGCGGCCTCCGCGCACTTTCGCGACGACCCGCTCCGCGTCCTCGCGCTTCGAGAAGCGGTCGGTCTTGCGGCCTTCGGCGTCGAGGCCCGACCAGCGCCCCTGGTAGTTCGTCTCGCCCGCCGCGAACGTCGCGTCGACGTGGAAGTAGGGGACCGAGACGAAGACGTCGATCTCACGCTCGCGGTCGACGAGGAACGCCAGCGTCGGCGTCTTGACCCGGCCGACGGCGAAGAACTCCTTGGCCCGGCCCATGAACTTCTTGGTGAGGGCGCGGGTGCCGTTCATGCCGATCAGCCAGTCGGCTTCGTCGCGCGCATAAGCGGCGTCGGCGAGGGCGTGGAAGTCCTGCGCGGAGAACACCGCGCGCCGCACGCCCGGCGTGTGATGCGCGTTCTTCTCCGACTTGAGCCGCGCGGGATCGGCGGTTCGGAGCTCGTCGAACGCCGCCTCGATCGCCCGCGCGGTGAGGGACTGCAGCCAGAGGCGCAGGACCGTCTTGCCCTGACCGGGCCTCGCATGGTCGAGGATGAGGTTGAAGATCAGCTCGCCTTCCCGGCCGGCGTCGCAGGCGTTGACGATCCGCGCGACGTCGGGCCGGCGGATCTGCTTCACCAGGTTCTTGAGCAGCTCCTCGGATTTTTTGTCCCGCTCGCGGGGCTGATGCTCGAACCGGTCCGGGATGATCGGCAGGTCCTGCAGCGCCCAGCGACTCCATTTCTTGTCGTAGGAGGCGGGGTGCTTCAGCTCGAGGAGGTGACCCGACGCCCAGGCGATGACCATGTCGTCGCGCTCGTAGGCGTACCCCGACTTCTTGAAGCCCTTGAGAACCCGGGCGAAATCGTCGGCGACCGACTTCTTCTCGGTCAGCACCAGCGTCTTGGTCATGTCGCTCCCGACGGCGCCTTCGGCCCGTCCGGGGCCGCGCGGGCCGGACGGGACGGGCCCCGTCCGCGCGCATCAATCCCCGCGTCGGGCGGGTTCGTCAAGTGCGCGGGCGCCCTTTCTCTTCAGAAACGCGGCCCCGCGGACCGTTCGATCCGCGGGGCCGGCGGGCGCCCGTTCGAGGCGGCGAGGCGTCGTCCGCGTCGGAAAAACGCGGCGCCCGGCGACGATCAGCCGTCTTCCGGAGCGTCTCCCGACGCGGCCGGTTTCAGGTCCTTCAACGCCTTCTTGAACCAGTCGGTCACGTTGTAGGACTTCACGGTGACCACGAGGTCCTTGTGGGACGCCGCGGCGTAGAAGTCGTACTGATCCTTGCGTTCGGCGCCGATCGCGACGACCCGCTCCGTGCCGTCGTCGAGCACCAGCGCCGCCGTCGCCGTCGGCGCGTCCAGGCCGTACTCCGGCTTCCGCGCCTTGCCGATCGGCTCCGACAGGCTGAGCGCCGACAGGCCGCGCAACCAGGTTTCGACCTTGGCCGTGTCCAGCGTCTCGGGCGCCGCGCCGACGGTTCGCCACTGCGGCGCCGGAGGCGTCGCCGGTTGCGAGGCGGGTTGCGTCTCGGCGGGCTGCGTCTCGGTCGACGCGCGCGATTCGGCAGGCTGCGACGCGGGGCGCGACTCGGGCGTCTCCTTGCGGGCCTCCCACTCCCCGTGTTCGTTCTTCACGCGGACCGCGACGATCTTCGACGCGTCGAGCTTGAGGAACTCGGTCTCGGCGAGGGACGCCGCTTCGGCCGGAAAGTCGAACAACGCCGCGCCGGTCGTGCGGTAGACCGTCTCGTCGCCGGCCTTGCGGAGGTAGAGCGACGAGAAGTCGCGGCTCTCTCCGAAGAAGGCGTCGGCCAGGACGCGGCCGTTTTCGCCGTAGACGGTCACCCGCAGGTCGGCGTTGGCGTCGGACACGTTGAGGCCGGCGTGGTGCTTCGCGCGGCGCGCGACCGGCGTCTGCTCGACCACCTTCGCGAGCGTCGTGATCAACCGCTCCGCCTCGGCGGCCTTCGCCGGCGCGTGGTCGCGGTCGGCGAGGGTCCAGGTCGTCGTCGTCTTGTCGCCGTCCACCGTCCGCTTCGCCTCGAGGCGCACCGGCGCGGCTTCGCGCTTCTTGCAGACCACGGCCGTCACGTCGGCGACTTTGAGGCCGGCGAACGGCTTCGCGCCCGCGGTCGCGGTCGCGGCCTGCCCGGCGCCCGCGGAGTCGTCGGGGCGCAGAACGAGGAAGGCGCCGAGCTGGAGGACCAGCGCGGCGAGCAACACCAGATTCAGCTTGGTGAAGGGGCCGTTCATGACGTCGCCTCCCGGGTCGGTCGCACGTAGGCGGGTTGCGCGCGGCGGAAGGTCCACCATGCGAGTCCGAAGCCGAGGAGCGCGATCCCCGGGCCGACGAGCGCCCAGGTGCGGGCGCGGGACTGGGCTTCGGTGCGCTCCTCGGGGGACTTCGCCGTCAGTTCCGACAGCGGACGCCGCGCGACCTCGCGGCCGCGGATCGCGGCGAGGCGCCTCTCCTCGCCTCCGAAGTCGATCGCGTTCCGAAGCAGCGCGAGGTTGGCGCGCTGCTCCGCGGTCGGCAGCTGGAACAGGCTCATCATGATCGAGAGGAAGTCCGAGTCGCCGATCACCGTCACCGTCGTCTCCCGCGACTGCTTGAGCGTCGACCCGTCGGCGGGGCGGGTTTCGGTCGGGCTGCGCCCCGGAGGCGGAGGCGTCGGTTTGTCGGCGAACCAGGACGGGAAACGACCGCGCAACGCGACGGCGAGCGAGCGGGCGCGCGCCGTCGGCGGCGCCGTGTAGGGAAGCGACATCTCGGACGCGTCGGTCGACACCGTGCTCTGCGGCGAGCTGGAGAAGAGCGTCGCGGCCTCCACGCCGGCCGGCACGCCCGGGCGCGCCGGCACGTCGCCCGACGCGGGCAAGGCCTGCGCGATCGACGTCGGCGCGGGCGCGCTCAGGAAAAAGCGGTTGAGCCCCGCGACCACCGGGTGCTTCCGATCGAACGCTTCGCGGTCGATCGACGGCATGTACGCCAGCTTGCTCTTCACGTATTCGACCGTGCGGCGGCCGCCCGACATCACGGCGTGGGGGATGTCGAACTCGTAGCTCCGCGCGTCGAGGACGTAGCCGTCTTCGACGTCCGCGCCCCAATGGCGGAGAACGTCGCGCAGCGCGCCCATGCGCACGGACTTCAGCGCCAGCGATTCGGACTGCATGAACTCCTGCATGTCGAGGCGGTAGGCGTCGGCGCACACCACCAGCCGACCGCCGCGCATGACGAACTGGTCGATCTCGTACGCCGCGCGCTCGGTCACGGCGTCCGGGCGGACGACGACCAGCACCGTCACCTCGCGCGGGATCGGCTTGCCGTCGAGCTTGACGTCCTTCACCTCGTACTCGGCGGCGAGCTTTTCGCGCAGCGCGCCGAACTCCTGGGGGGGCTGCTGGCGGCCCATCATGCGGGCCATGGGGTCTTCGTCGGCGCCGGGCGCCGCGAGCCCGACCACCGTGAGGAAGCCGGGGACCATCTGCTTCAACGTGCCTTCGACCGCGTCGCGCATGTCGGACTCGGTCAGCTCCTCGGCGTAGGTGACGAGCGTGATCCACTCCCGACGCTTGCCGACCGACAACTTCGCCCACGAGTAGAAGCTCGGCTGCGTCGGATCCAGCACGAGGCTCGGCACGCCCTCGTCGGCGAGACCGCGGCGGAGCGCCTCTTTTTCGGGGCCGTCGCCGGTCGGGTCGAAGAACTCCGCCGTGAGCCGCCCGCCCGCGTCGCCCTTCAGCTTGTCGGCGACCTTCCTCGCGTGGTCGGGCGCTTTCTTCAGATGCTCGGGGAGGTCGGCGACGGGGGAGAAGTAGAACTCGAGCTTCGCGTCGAGGTTCGCGCCCGCGAGCGCCGCTCCGACGGAGTGGAACCCGCGGACCACCTTGTTCACCGACTTCGCGACCAGGTACTCGACGTTCTCCAGTTCGACCGACACGTCCTGGCCGAGGGGAACGACGCGCCAGAGCTGCCCGCCTTCGTACCGCTCGAAGCGATCGCCGTACGCGACGACCAGCGCGAAGTACGTGTTGCGGACCGTGCTCTCCTCGGCGGTCTGCATGGGGATCGCCAGGGGTTTCACGCCGAACTCGTTGAGCGCGCGGTCCTGCGTCGCCTTGTCGGCGCGGTCCCACTCGACGAGCCGCGCCGCGACCTTGCCGCCCGAAGCCGCGGCGATCTCCTTCATCTTGTCCTGCATCAGGCCCGCCACGGGGCGCAGCTTCTCGTGCAGCTTGTCGACGGCGGTGAAGTAGAAGAACAGCTCGATCGGCTCCTCCGGCTCGGTGAGCAGCTCGATCGTCTCCGGCGCGAGCGTGTAGATCCGATCTTCGGAGAGGTCGAGCCGGGCGCCGTGCACGCGATCGAGGAGGAGATTGAGCAGGACGACGTTCGCCGCGACGAGCGTCGTCGTGAGGACGAGGGTCCAGAGCTTCCGTCCGCGCATGTGGATGCGTCTCCGCGGCCGCTCAGGCCGTGTAACGGCGCGCCCGCACCAGCGCCGTGTTGAGCACGAGAAAGAAGGAGATCGTCGACGCGTAGAACGCGACGTCGCGCAGATCGATCAGGCCGCGCGCCGCCGCGTCGAAACGCGCCTCGAACCCGAAGAGCCGCAGCGCCTCCGCGGCGTTCCGGCCGACGAGGCCCTCCCAGAAACCGAATCCGGGGAGCATCATCAGCAGGCCGCCGGTCCAGCCGAGCACCAGCGCGACGAACTGGTCCTGCACCAGGCTCGAGCAGACGAGGCCGATCGCGACGAACGCGCCGCCGAGGAGGATCGCCCCGAAGTAGCCGCCGAACACCGGCCCGAGGTCGAGGTCGCCGAAGGCCCCCGCGACGAGAGGCAGCGACGCGGTGAAGACGAGCCCGAGGATGACGAGCCCGAGCGCGGCGAGGAACTTGCCGAGCACCAGCGACCCGACGGGCACCGGCGTCGTGGCGAGGATCTCCCAGGTGCCGAGTCGGCGCTCGTCGGCCCACAGCCGCATGGTCAGCGGCGGGGCGAGGCCGAGCAGCAGCATCGGGAGCCAGTGGAAGAAGCCGCGGAGCGACGCTTCGTCGAACGCGAAGAACTTCTCGACGTGGAAGAAGAAGAACCAGCTCGCGACCGTGAAGATCCCGAGGAAGACGTAGGCGACCGGCGAGCTCAGGGAGGAGCGCAGCTCCTTGCCGGCGACGACGAGGGTCTGCTTCATCGGACGGCCTCCGCCTTCTCCGCGTCCAGCGCGCGGAAGATGTCCTCGAGGTCCCGGCGCTCCGGCGTCAGCTCGACGACCGTCCAGCGCGCTTCCGCGGCGAGGCGCGCGACGTCCTCCGCCGCGCGGGCGCCCGCGACGTGCAGGCGATAGCGGGCGCGGCCCGGCGCGGACGGCTGCGCGTCGACGGCGGACACGCCGGGGAGCGCGCCGAGGCGTCGCCCCGCGTCGGCGGGCGGATCGAGGATTTCGACCGCGACCGACGTCACGGCGGCGAGGCGGTCGAGCCGCTCGTCGGCGTGCACCTTCCCGCCGACGATCATGATCGCGCGGGAGCACATCGCTTCGACTTCGGAGAGCACGTGGGTGGACAACACCACCGTCTTGCGCTCGCCGAGCGTGCGGATCAGCTCCCGGATCTCCCGGATCTGGTTCGGATCGAGTCCCGACGTCGGCTCGTCGAGCACGAGCAGGTCGGGGTCGTGGATCATGGCCTGCGCCAGACCGACGCGTTGCCGGAAGCCTTTGGAAAGATGGCCGATCGGCCGGTTGTAGGCCGACTCGAGGCTGCACGCGTCGACGACGGCGGCGAGGCGGGCCTTGCGGTCGTC
>DASPNK010000524.1:0-9153 GCA_035626575.1 Planctomycetota bacterium
GGCCGCGCGGCGAGCGCGGCGCCGCCGGCGGAAACGGACCGGCGAACGGCGGAGCGCCGGGCGAAGGCGAGCGCGGGCGACGTCGCCGGGAAGGCGGCGCGAACGGGGCGAACGGCGGAGCGAACGGCGGCGACGCCGGAACCGGCGAAGGCCGACGCCCGCCGCGCGTCGACGACGGAACGCGAGGCAAATGACGGGAGCCTCCGACGCCGCCGCGGCCCGCCCGCTGGTGGATCTCCGCAAGGTCGCGAAGCGCTACGTCATGGGCGAGGAGGTCGTCCATGCGTTGCGCGAGATCGACCTCCGGATTCATGAGGGCGAATTCCTCGCCATCATGGGGCCGTCCGGCTCCGGCAAGTCGACGTTGCTGAACGTTCTCGGCTGCCTCGACCGTCCCAGCGCGGGCGAGTACTTCCTCGGCGAGGAGGACGTGGCGAAGCTCTCCGACGTCGAGCTCTCGCGCATCCGGAACAAGCGCCTCGGGTTCATCTTTCAGAGTTTCAACCTGATCCCGACGCTCACCGTGCTGGAGAACATCGAGGTCCCGCTCTTCTACGGGGGCGCGCCGGCGCGCGCCGCCCGCGCGCGCAGCCTCGAGCTTGCGGAGAAGGTCGGGCTCGGCGCCCGCACCGGCCACCGCCCGATGCAGCTCTCCGGCGGCCAGCAGCAGCGCGTCGCCATCGCGCGCGCGCTGGCCAACGACCCTTACGTCATCCTCGCCGACGAACCCACGGGCAACCTCGACTCCCGAACCGGCGCGGAGATCATGGGCTTCCTCAAGGAGCTGAACGCGCAGGGGCGGACGATCGTGATGGTCACGCACGAAGACGACATCGCCGCGCACGCGCGCCGCGTCGTCGTGGTGCGCGACGGCCGGGTGGTCTCCGACGGGCCGCCCGCGCCGCGCGCGGCGAAGGACCCGGCCGCGTGACCCGCGTCTGGCGCATCGTCAAGCTCGGGCTCCGCAGCCTGCTCGACCATCCGCTGCGCTCCGGCCTCGCCGTGCTCGGCATCGTCCTCGGCGTGGCGTCGGTCATCGCGATGCTGGCGATCGGCGCGGGCGCCGCCGAGGAGGCGCAGGCCGCCATCCGCGCGCTGGGCTCGACGACGATCCGGATCTCGTCGAAGAAGCCGCCCGAAGATCAGGGCGCCGCCGCGAAGCGGTCGCGCTCGGTCACCTACGGGATCACCGAGGACGACCGTGCGCGCATCGAGGAGAGCTTCGAAGGCGTGCAAGTCCTCGTGCCGGTGAAGCAGGTGACGCAATCCGTCTACGCCGACGAGAAGCGCTCGGATTCGGCGGCGTACGCCACGTTGCCGACGTGGCTGGACGCCAGCCGCAACCGGATCGCCCGCGGGCGCTGGATCTCGGACGTCGACGACAGCGACCAGCTCGCGCACGCCGTCCTGGGCGCGAACCTCGCCAAGAAGCTCTTCCAGCACCTCGATCCGATCGGTCGGAAGATCCGCATCGGCCAGAAGCTCTTCACCGTCATCGGCGTCCTCGCGCCGGGCGCCGACACCGGCAAGGTGAAGGCGTCCGACGGACAGAGCGGCGGGCCTCCCGTCGACGAAGCCGCGTTCGTGCCGATGTCGGTCATCAAGGAGCGCTACGGCGAACGCAACGTGAAGCGCAGCTCCGGGTCCACCGAGATCGAAGAGGTCGAGCTGCACGAGCTGATCGTCGTCGTGTCGAAGCCCGAAGACGTGGCCCCCGTCGCCGACGCGGTGCGCGCCATGCTCAGGCGCTTCCACAAGAAGGAGGACTACTACGTCCTCGTGCCCCTGGAGCTGCTGGAGCAGGCGAAACGCACGCGCCGCATCTTCGACATCGTGCTCGGCTCGATCGCCGGCATCAGCCTCGTGGTCGGCGGCATCGGCATCATGAACATCATGCTGGCGACGGTGACCGAGCGGACCCGCGAGATCGGCGTCCGCCGCGCCCTCGGCGCCAAGCGCGGCGACATCACCGTGCAGTTCCTCGCCGAGGCGACCGTGCTCTCCGTCGCGGGCGGCGCCATGGGCGTCGCGCTCGGAGTCGTGGTCCCGCAGATCGTCGAGAAGTGGTTCGCCATGCGCACGCTGGTGCTGCCGGAGAGCCTCGTGCTGTCCTTCGGCATTTCGGCCTTCGTCGGCGTCGCCTTCGGCATCTATCCCGCGATCCGCGCGTCCTTCCTCGACCCGATCGAAGCGCTGCGGCACGAGTAGCGGCCGGTGCGTTTCCGGCGCGGCGCTTGAGGCGCCGACCGTCCCGCGTCGCGGGCGCACCCGCGGTTCAACCGGTCCAGGGCGCGCCGTTTACGTTTCGGCGCCGCTTCTCGGCGACCGGCCGCTATCCTCGCGGCGATGACCCGCGGAGCGGACAGGATCGCGGCGGAGGCGCGGGCGGCGTGGGCGGATCCCGTGCGCCGGCGGCGCACGCTGGAAGGGTTCGCACGCACCGAGCTGGACGGCGGCGAGGACATCGCGCGCGCCGCGGCGCGCACCGGCGACGTGAGGCTTCGGGCGCATCTGCTGCGGCATGCGGACGACGAGCGGCGTCACGGGCGCCGGTTCCTGGAGATGGCCGCCGCCGTTCCGGCGCCTTCGGGCGCGTCCGCGACGCCCGACGCCGGCGAGGCGCCGCCGCTCTTCGAGCGCGCCGACGACGACGACGCGCCGCGCGGCGCCCACGGCTTTCTCGCGCCCCAGGCGCTCGACGACCGCGGCGAGATCGACTACGTCGCGTTCCTCCATGTGGCGGAGACGCGCGCGGCGGAACTGTTCGCGGCGCTGCGTCGCGCGCTGGCGGACGATCCGGCGACGGCCGCCGCCCTCGACGACGCCCTGCGCGACGAGGCTTATCACGTCGCGTACACCGGTCGCTGGCTGCAGGAGGCGCGCGCGGCGGGCCGCGGCCGCGAGGTTTCCAGGGCGCTCGCGGCGGCGCGCGGGTCACGGCTCTTCGGCGCCTGGAAGCGCGCGGGCGTGCGCGCCGCGGCGCGCTTCGGACGCGCGGTCCTTTACCTTCTCTACTTCACCGTGGTCGCGCCGTTCGCTCTTGCCGCGAAGGCGACGCGGAACGCGGGGCGGAAGGTCGTGGACCGGCGCCCTCCCGGCGTCCGCCTGCGCTCGCAGTACTGACGTGAACGTCCTCGGCGTGTCCGCCTGGTACCACGACGCCGCCGCGGCGCTCGTGCGCGACGGCGACGTCGTCGCCGCCGCCCAGGAGGAGCGCTTCAGCCGGCGGAAGAACGATCCGTCGTTCCCCGCGGCCGCGGCCCGCTTCTGCCTCCGCCATGCGGGACTCAGGCCGTCCGACCTCGACGCGGTCGTGTTCTACGAGAAGCCGTTCCGCCGCTTCGAGCGCATCCTCGTAACGCAGCTCCGCGCCTTCCCGCGCTCCGCGAAGGCGTTCTCGCGCGCGATGTTCGACTGGCTCGGCGGCAAGCTCTGGATGAAGACTCGCATCGCCGACGCGCTGGACGTACCCGCGAGCCGCGTGCTCTTCTGCGAGCACCATGAATCGCACGCCGCTTCCGCCTTCTTTCCTTCGGGGTTCGACGATGCGGCCGTGCTCACCGTGGACGGCGTCGGCGAGTGGACCACGACCGCCGCCTGGCGCGGGCGCGGCGCCGCGCTGGAGCCGTTGACGGAGACGCGCTTCCCGCATTCGCTCGGGTTGATGTACTCCGCCGTGACGGCGTTCCTCGGGTTCGAGGTCAACGACGGCGAGCAGAAGGTGATGGCTCTCGCCGCGCTCGGCGAGCCGCGCTACCGCGACGCCTGCGAGTCTCTGCTGCGATTTCTGCCGGACGGCGGGTTCGAGTTGGACGCCTCGGCGTTCCGGTTCGCGTGGGATCCCGACCGGAGCTTCGGCCGCCGTCTCGTCGAGCTGTTCGGCGAGCCGCGGGCGCCGGGCGGGCCGCTGCTCGCGACGGGCGCCGATCGTCGGCACGCCGACGTCGCCGCGTCGGTCCAGGCGACGCTCGAAGACGCCCTGATCCGCCTCGCGCGCGACCTCCACGCCCGCGCGCCGTCGGAGAATCTCTGCCTCGCCGGCGGCGTGGCGCTCAACATCCCCGCCAACGCCCGGCTCCTGCGCGACGGCCCTTTCAAGCGCCTCTTCGTGCAGCCGTCGCCGGGGGACTCGGGCGGCGCGCTCGGCGCCGCGCTCTACGGCCACGCCGCGCTGACCGGCGAGCGGCCCCGGTACGTGCAGCGGCATGCGTTCCTCGGCGAGCCGCTCCGCGACGATCCTCGACCCGGCGCGCGCGAGCTTCCCGACGACGACGCCGTCGTCGACGAAACGTCGCGGCTCCTCGCAGAAGGGCGCACGGTGGGCTTCGTGCAGGGGCGGTTCGAATGGGGGCCGCGCGCGCTCGGCCGACGCAGCCTGCTGGCGTCCCCGCGCGACCCGGCGATGAAGGAGCGGATCAACGGCGTGATCAAGCGCCGCGAGAGCTTTCGACCTTTCGCGCCCGCCGCGCCGGCCGAGCGGGCGGCCGAGTACTTCGCGATCCCGCCGGGCGGCGAGTCGCCCGCGCGCTACATGCTGGTCGTCGGCGACGCGACCGATCGCGGCCGCGCGGCGGCGCCGGCGGCGCTGCACGTGGACGGCACCGCGCGCGCGCAGGTCGTGGACCGCGACGTCGATCCGCTGTTCCACGCCGTCCTCGAGCGCTTCGGCGAACGGACCGGCGACCCGGTGCTCCTCAACACGTCGCTCAACCTGCGCGGCGAGCCGATCGTGCGCGGCGAGGCCGACGCCCACGCCGTCTGGACGCGGAGCGCGCTCGACGCGCTCGTCGCGGGGCGGCGGCTGTACGTCCGCGACTGAGGCGGGGTCAGCGCGCGCGCCGCGCGACGACCGCGACCAGTCCCGCGTCGGGGTCGACGAACCCCCGCAGGAACCAGCCGAGCTCGAGGGCGAAGCGGCGGAGTCCCTCGGGCGGCGGCTTGGGCGCGTCGAGCGACCCGGCGGGCGGCACGCTGCGCACCCAGCGGAAGCCGGCGCGCCGCAACGCCGCCGCGACGTCTTTCAACGCGAGACGGCTCTCCACCGGATGCTCGTATTGATCGGCGATCCACGCGTCGCGCTTCGCCGGCGCGAGGTCGCGACGGCGCAGGATCGGGTCGAGACGCTCCCACGGCCGTCCGCGACGGCGGGCCCATGCGACCCGCGCCGTGTGGAAAGCGCGCGCCGCCCGGTCGTAGTACCCGAGCACGAGCAGCCCGCCGGGCGCCACGAGTTTCGCGACGGCGTCGAGCGCCGCCCACGGATCGGCGGCGTGATGGACCACGCCTCGCGAGACCACGAAGGGGAACGAACCCTCGCGGAACGGCGCCCTGAGCAGGTCGCCCCGCACCAGCGCGAGGTTGCCGAGACGCGCGCGGTCGCGGAACCGGGCCGCTTCGGCGAGCGCGCCTTCGGAGAGGTCGAGGCCGACCGTCGCGCGGCGCGCCGCGAGCAGCGCGAGGCACGCCGCCGTCTGGCCGGTGCCGCAGCCCGCGTCCAGCACCGGGCCCTCGGTCGGCGCCGCGGCGTCGAGGGCGCGGAGGAACGGCGCCCGCCCGACCCGGTCGAGGAGCGTCGTCGCGTCGTCGTCCGGCCCATAGCCGGGGAAGGGGCGCCGGTCGTAGAAGGCGGCCACCTCGGCGCCGCGGCCGGCGGGGCCTTCCGCCGCGAGCGCCTGAAGGACGCCCTGCGACGTTTCGAAGCGGAATCCGCAGGCGCATCCTTGGTCGGGCGCGTCGGCGCGGCAGCGCGGACAACGGAGGAGGCCGCTCCAGCCGGGCGTCGCTGCGGACGTCGGATTCACTTGGGGTCGCCGTCGACCCGCGGGTAGCCTGACCGCGCCGTGATCGTCCTCGCCCGCAAGGTCGCCGGCGGCTGCCGCTCCGCCCTCGAGCTGCTGATCGCCCTCTGGCGCGGCCCGTTCTGGTGGCTGGCGCCCCTGGTGGTGCTGCTCCTCCCGACCGCGGCGGTGTTCGTCTTCCTCAAAGCGGCCCCCGTCGTCGCGCCTTTCGTCTACGCGCTCTTCTGAAGCCCGCGCTCAGCGCGGCCGCGACGCGGCGCCGGCCCGCAACCGCGCGCTCAGCGCGACGGCGATCTCCCGCGCGCCCGCCGGATCCGGATGCACCACGTCGAGGAACCGCGGCCCGGCGGCGTCGCGGATCCCCGGGATTTCGGCGAGGTCGACGGTCTCGATCCCGCGCGCCGCGCAGCGCGCGGCGACCTCGACACGGAATTTCCGGTAGAAGGCGGGAAACGCGTCGGCGTAGGTCGCAGTCCCCGCGAAGCCCTCGCGAAGGATGCGCTCTTCGTCGGACGTGCGCCGCGCCTTGGCGCCGAGCTCCGGCTGCAGCGCGGCGAAAAAGATCGCGCCGCGCGCCGCGCAGAGGTCGCGCATACGGGCGACGTTCTCGACGTAGCGGTCGACCGTGCGCGCCCAGGCTTCGGCCTTCGCGTCGGCGGCGTCTTCGGGGCGCGCCGCGTAAGGCGAGTCGTTCGGAACGAACGCGGCGGGCAGATCGGGCGCGAGACGCCGCCGCACCGCCGCCACGACGCGGCTCCGCGCGACCGCGGCGCTCCAGGCTTCGCCGAGCAGGGCCCCCGGCGCCTCCGTCCGTTCCTGCCGCTCGAGCAGGCGCGCTTCGTTCATGCGCAGGACGACGCGGTTGCATCCGAACGGCTCGCGCGTGCGGGGCGGGAGCGACCACCAGTCGAAGAGATCGGTCCAGCCGTCGATCGCGATCACCGCGTCGGGATGCAAGTCGAGCGCCTCGGTCGCGAGCTGCGCCAGCTCCTGCCCCGAGAAGAACCACGGCACGCCGGCGTTGATCACTTCCCAATCGGGCAGAAGCTCCCCGAGCCGGCCGGAGATCGTCCGCGCGTCGCCGGAGATCCCCATGCCGAACGTCGTGGACGCGCCGAGAAGGACGACGCGGCGCCGATCGCCGCGCTCGGCGCCGATCGGCGGGCCGCGGTAGCCGCGGTCGTTCACGGTGAAGTCCGGCGTCGACTGGTTCGGCGCGAGCCGCCATTGCGTGAACGGCGCGAGCTCCATCTTCAGCGGACCCGACAGCGGCACGAGCGGCCGCCCGTCGAACGCCACCAGCGTCGGCGCGAAGCCCGAGACTTCGGGGGCGGCGACGTCGCCGCCGGCGAGCCGGAGCGCGGCTTCCGCCAGAAGGAACCCGAGCGGCAGCGCCGCGATCAGCGCGAGGCGTCGGCCGCGGCCCCGCCGCCGCGGTGCGGGGCGCGCGGCGTCGGCGGGCGCTTCGGTCCGCGACGCGGCGGGCGAGGACGGTTCGGCGGCGACGGGGTCGACGACGTTCACGGCGCCGCATCATGCCGCGCGGCGGGGCGGCGCGGAACGTTTTCCCGCGGCGCTCAGGCCTGCGGCGGCTTCGGCGCGTAGGGATTGACGCGCCAGAGCTTGAGCGTGATGCCGGCCATGGCCTGCACGGCGTAGGCGCCGACCGTCGCGGTGTAGGCGAGGAGGTACGCGTCGACCCGATTGAGCAGGCAGAGGATCAGGATGTAGCTCGGGTAGTCGACGATGAAGTGACCGAGTTTGAAGAGGAGCGCGACCGGGCCGCCGCCGCCGCCCGCGGCGCCGCTACCGGCGGGAGGCGCGAACGCCTCCTTCCACTCCTTCTTCTTCATGAAGTCGGTGCACGCGACGCCCGTCGCGAGCGCGACCATGCCGACGACGGCGATCAGCGGCACGACCGCCGGGCCGAAGCGCGTCAGCAACGGGTCGAGCAGCAGGGTCGGCGACGCGAAGTCTCCGCCCCACGGCGCGTCGCCGCCGCCGCCGTGCGCCTGGCGGTACAGCCGCACGGCGAGGGCCCCGTACATGAGGAACGCCTTCACGCCGTCGATGAAGAAGTCGAAGTGCATGCCGATCACGCTGCCCGCCTTGCGGTGACGGGCGAGCTGCCCGTCGAGCGCGTCGAGCATGTGCGCGATCATGAACAGCGCCCCGCCGGCGACGAGGCCGGCCCACGAGAGCCAGGCGGCGTGCACGACCGAGCCAGCGACGCCGACCAGGAGCGACAGGATGGTCACCTGGTTCGGCGTGAGCGCGCCGTGCTGCACGTAGTAGAGGATGAACGACGCCACCGGCCGCGAGAAATAACGGAACGCGACGCCTTCCTTGGCGCCGAGCGTCGTCTTGCGGTGGAGTTCCTTGATCTCTTGCCAGGCGGGCATGGTCGGCTCGGGGGGAGGCGCCGGAGGCGGGGCGCCTCTTCACGTCTCGGCGGACGGGAGGGCGGCCCTTGAGGCGGAGGACGCGCCGCGCGGGCGGCGCGGAGCCGTCAGCGGACTTCCTGGAGGATGGCGAAGACCTGGTCGGGCTTCTTCGACTCGATGATGCGGTTGCGCGTCGTCTCGTTCTTCAGCACCGCGGTGAAGCGCGAAAGGATGCGGAGGTATTGCTCCGACTGGCCTTCGGGGCCGGCGATCATCACCACGAGGTGCGCCGGTTTGTCGTCGAGGCTGTCGAAGGGGACGCCGTTCCTGCTCACGCCGATCGCGGCGACGAAGCCGGTGACCGAGGCGATCTTGGCGTGCGGGATGGCGATGCCGTAGCCGATGCCGGTCGAGAGGATGCGCTCGCGGTCGTGGATCGCCTTAAGGAGGTCCTTCTCCTTCTGGACCTCGGGGGTCTTGGCGAGACAGCGCACGAGGGACTTGATCGCGCCGTCCTTGGTCTCGTCTTTCAGAAAGACGATGCGGTCCGGGGCGAGCAACGAACTGATATCCATGCGTCCTCCGCGAAGCGGCCGGGAACGGCCGGCGCGTAGGATGCCGCGCCCCCCGGAGGCCGTCAACGTACCCGCGCGCCGCGCCCGGGTTTGAGGCCTTCGGAGGCGGGGAGTAACTTCGGCCGACCGCCGCGCGCGCCTCGGCCGCGCCTTCGCGAAGCCTCGATCGGAACGCCTCATGCCAGAAGCGGACGTGCGCCAGGTCGTCATCATCGGTTCCGGCCCCGCCGGCTACACCGCCGCGCTCTACGCCGCGCGCGCCAACCTGCGCCCGGTCCTCTTCGAAGGCGCACAGCCCGGCGGCCAGCTCACCATCACCACCGAGGTGGAGAACTTCCCCGGGTTTCCCGAGGGGATCATGGGGCCCGAGCTGATGATCCGCTTCCGCGACCAGGC
>DASPNK010000525.1:0-4360 GCA_035626575.1 Planctomycetota bacterium
GGTCCTTGATGTCGACCTCGCGGTAGACGTGCGACCAGTCCTTGCCGGACGGCTTGCCGTCGTGGATCGGCCGGTCCTTGCCGGTGTAGTCGACGCAGTAGGGCGGGTCCGTCGAGAGGAGCGCGGCCTTCTCGCCGTCCAGGAGGCGGGCGAAGTCCTCGGACGAGGTGGAGTCGCCGCAGAGGAGCCGGTGGTCCCCGAGCAGCCAAAGGTCGCCGCGGCGCGAGACGGGCGTCTCCGGCGGATCTTCGGGACCGGCGTCGTCGAGGTCGGCGGCGGCGCCCGCAGAGACCTCTTTGAGGAGCCGATCGATGTCGTCGCCGTCGAAACCGACGCCGTCAAGCGCATCCTCGCGGCGGAGCTCGTCGAGCAGCCGCGCGAGCGGGGCGTCGTCCCACTCGGAGAACTCGTGCGTCCGGTTGTCGGCGATGGCGTAGGCCGTCGCGTCGAGGTCGGAGCCGTCGAACCAGACGACGGGGAGCTCGGCGAGGCCGAGCTTCTTGGCGGCCTTGAAGCGCGTGTTCCCGGCGATGACCTCGCCCGTGCGCTTCGCGACGAGGGGTTGCTGGAAGCCGAAGCGGCGGAGCGAGGCGGCGACGTGCTCGACGGCGTCGTCGTTCTTGCGGGGGTTGTTCGGCGACGGAAAGAGGCGATCGATCGGGACCGTTTCGACGGCGAGGGCGCCCATGTGCGGACTCCAAGCGGGAAAACTGAGTCCGCGGGCTTGGAGTCGTGCGCGCGTCGGCGCGCCTTGGAGGGTGCGGACGGCAGGCATGTTAGCGAATCGATGCGACTCCTCCGAGGAATGGTCTTCCAAAGCTCCTTCAGTGCGTGGATCTAAGATCAACGTGCGCTCATGAACCCCTCGCTCCCGCACTTCGACGCCGCCCGGTCTTGCTTGGTACGGTCGACAATTGAGTGTGCATTTGCCCGACATACAGTGTCCTTGGATGGAACCGAAATCGAGAAGCAACTCGAGGAAATCGCGTGGCTCGGCTCGCGCGGCGACTCGATGTTCAGCTCCGCTGCTGAACCGGAGAACCAGGCACGATTCAGATCCGCATGGGCCGTCCTGATGAGGTTGGACGGCGTAGCGCGCTCACTCAGCGCATGCGCCGAGTTTCCAGGGATCAAGCGAGTCCTTGAGCGCTCGCGCTCGTTGGCCTTGCCCTCAATGCCGGATGGCGACTATCGCACGCAAGGCGAACTGGAGGCATGGGACGTATTCTTCGAAATTGAATGCGCCGCGCGTCTCAGGGGCTTAGGAGAGGTGAGTTTCGACGAACCCGACATCCGGATCGTCGATGACGGAGCGATTCTCTCCGTTGCGTGCAAGCGCCCTCGCCGCAAGAACGCCATCGCGAAGGCCGTCCACCGCGGCACGAAACAGATTGTTCGGCAAAAGAGCCTCGGCCTGATCGCCGTCGGCCTCGACGTCGACGTTTCGGCGGCCGTTTCGGGACCCGACGGCTCCTCTACTTGGGATCAATCCCAATCAGCACTAAGAGGCTTGGTCGAAGAAGTTGCATCGGACGTGAAGCTCGCGATGCGAAGTGTGGCGACGGACGCTCCTCATGGTCCGGTTTATACTGTTTTCATGTTGCGCACCGTTGCAATACAGCCCGGACCTCCGGGCTACACGGCGATCATTCCACGATTTCACTACAAGGCTGTTGCAGCCGAAGCGAGTCCCTTCTCGGAACCCTTGGAGGATCTTTTGGTTGAGCGCATGATCGCATCCGAACCTCGGTTTCCGTGAAGCAATGCCCTCGACGCGGATCCTGTCGCTCCGTTTTATGGGTCGCGACCGTCGGGGGCGGTGCTTTAAGAATCACGGCTTGAAGTTCGTGTCGTGTTCGGCTGAATGGCGCCATGAGCGACGTGATGACGCGCCATACCTCCGACGAGGCTCCACCGATCAGCGGCGACGGGCTCGAGATCATCGACCTCTTGACGAACGCCGACGCCGAAGCGGCGGACGAGGACGGATGCCGCGGTTCGGGCGTGTTGCGGACTGAATGATCTGGGGGGTGGACGGCGCGAGCGGAAGGCGTGGCGATGGGCGACGGCGTAGACCGCGACGCGCTTGCGCAGGCGGCTTGGACGACGGAGGCCGAGGCGCGGCGCGTCTGGACGAAGGCCGAGGCTGCGGGGGCGTTCGCACCGTTCGGCGCGCCGGGCATCGAAGTCGAGGAGGCCGCGGAGGATCACGGACTCCGCGTCGTCGTGCGGTTCGCCTGCGGGCCGCCCGAGCTGCTGCTCATGGTCGAGGGCGACCACCTGCTCGTGGCCGGACAGCTTGGCCGCAACGCGTTCTTCACGCCGATGCCGCGGGCGACGCACGGCGGGCTGCTCGGCGTCGTGAAGAAGGAGCTGGTCGAGCTCGCCGAGGCGTTCATCGAGGACGACCGGGCGAGCGCGGAGGGGCGACGTGCTGCGGTGCGGTTGGCGACGCAGGCGGATCGCGCGGCGGAGCTGTCGCGGCGTTTGGCGGCGTGGGGCGGTCAGACTTCGCCGGGGTAGACCTGCCCGCGCCAAACGATCAACGGGGGCCGTAGTCCCGGTCCGCAATGAGAGCGATACGGCGTCTCCGGGTCGGGCCACCAAGGACTGGCCGGTCAGACCTCGTCAAGAATCGCTTCCTTACGTCGCCTGAAATCGTCTTGGTCGATCATCCCCTGGTCGACCAGCGACTGCAGCTTCCGCAGGCGCTCTTCCACCGAAAGCCGCGCCATGGGACGCTCCGGTGCGCGGACGACCGCCGCGGCGGCGCAGGCTGCGCCGATGTCGTTCATCAACGCGACCTCGTCGAACGTGGTGTGGCCCTTCTTGTCGCGCATCAGGTTCGAGTAGACGCGACCGAGTTCGAGCGTCAACGTTCGAAGCCGAGCGTTCGTGGGATCCCGCCGTAGCTGTTCCAGCGACCTCTGGTATGCACGACGCGCGCGCTCTTTTTCCCTAGCCTGCGCGACCGCTACGAACACTGCGATACCCAACAACAGCGCGCCAAAGATCAGGCAACCTTCCATGGGAGGACCCTTCGCTAATCAACGCCGCGGCGGCCGCCGGCTGTGCGGCGCGACGTAAGTGCCGTCTTTGCGGTAGTAGCCGCGCACGCGGACCGTCTTGCCGCTGCTCGAACCGGAGGAGGGCGGCGTGTCGCGCGTCGGCCTGCTTGAGCCCGCCGAGCTTGAACTCGAAGTTCGAGTCGGCACCCGTTCGTCGAGCGCCGCGACGCCGGTCGCGGGCGTCGCTTCCGGCTTCTCGACGTCCCAGCTCGCGGTCGCCGCATGCCGCGCGATCGGCGCCTGCGACGCCGCTTTGACGGTCGCCGCCGATTGGTGCTCCGTATCGAACGTCGCCGCGGCGCGTGCGGGGAAGGACGCGGTGTCCTTCTTCGCGACTCCTTCGGAGCCTCCACAAGCCCCGTAACCAATGATTGCGGCGATGATCAAAAGCAGGCCGCCGCCTGAGCCGCTTCTACGCGCCATTCGCCCACTCCATCCGACGGTCCAACCATCCGTCGCGGGCTGGATCATCACCGGACCGCCGAAAAACTGCAAACACCGTCGCCCCCTCAGGCGCGGCGCGCCGGAGGAAAACAACAAGGGTGCTTCGCGCCGGCGGGCGTCTCGCCGGACGCGACAAGGGGTGCCGCTTGACGCACCGCGGTTGACGCGACCCGCGCTTCGTGGTCCCCTGTGTGGTGTCCGGGCGCAAACTCTGCCCCGGTGTCCCCGACCGCGGCGCCCTGTTCCGCGGAGGCGCGCTGGTCAAGATCTTCGAGGACCGCCCACACGGCCTCCGACGCCGGCCGCGCCAGCTTCCAGGTCGGAGGCTTCACGGCAATTCGCTATTCCACTGTCGCCGAAGCCGCCCGCGACGAGTTCCGGCACCACCCACGCGAGTCCGACCTGTGAGCGTGCGGCTCACCGGCGCCCGGATCCCCGATCGCACGCCATGCGCGCTCTCTTCGAAGACCTCCCGCCCGTCTTCCAAGAACCTCCGCCGGATTCGCCGTCGAGGCCTTAGTCAGCCGCCGATGATCCGGCTTCATGTGACCCGCGCCGGCAGGCCTTTCGCCCGCCGCGCGACGGAGATCACGATGAAGATCGCGAAGAAGAACCGGCGGGAAGAAGGCGACCCCGCGTTGCTCGCGGCGGCGGCCGCGGACCCGAAGGTGCGCGCGCTCATGGCGCTGAGCGAGATCGAGGACCGGATCCGGCTGACGCTCGACGCGGCGACCGATCGCATCTGCCGCGGCGACGTCGCCGACCTCACGGCGCTGGTCGAGCAGGTCGAGCGCATCGGCGCCCTTTGCGGGAGGACGCGATGAAGACGAAGGCCAAGAAGCCGGGGG
>DASPNK010000526.1:0-9236 GCA_035626575.1 Planctomycetota bacterium
GCACGACGGCGCCCCGCACCGCGGCAAGGCCCGCGGCGGGGTCGTGATTGCCCGCGACCGCGGCGACGGGACGCCGCGCCGCGAGCGCGCGAACGCAATCCTCCAGCTCGCCGAGACCGCGTGCGCGGTCGACGAGATCGCCGCCGAGAAGCACCGCGTCGGGGGCTTCGGCGTCGGCGGCGGTCGCGAGCGCCTCTGCGACGCGTTTCGTCCACGGAAGCCCGAGATGGAGGTCGGTCGCGTAGAGCAGGCGCAGGCGGGGCCCGTCGGCGCCGACCGTCGCCGTCTCCCGTCGGACGCGCGGCGTCACCGCCGCAGCGCCTCGTACCAGAGCGCGACCGCGAGAGCGCCGACGCACCACGAGCGGAGGAACCCGCGCCCCAGGAATCCGCCCCCGAGCATCGCCGCCGCGATCACGACCGTGCGCGCGGCGACCGGCCCGGTCCCGCCCGCGGCGCACACCAGCTCGCGCGACCTCCGCCACGGGTCCGTCGCGCCGTCGACGAGCGCGGGAAACGCGAACGCGCCCTGCGCTTCGACCAAGTAGAACGCCGCCCCCGCGGCCGCCGCGAGCGCTGCGGCGAGGACCGGGCGGCCGGCGAGAAACGCGGTCGTCGCGGCGCCTCCGACGAGCAGGAGGGCGGCGGACGCCGCACCGTATTTCGTGAAGCCGAGGCGCGTCGCCGCGGCGCGGTCGGCCGCGGACGGCGTCGAAGCGCCCGCGGCGCCGCGGATCGCGGCCATCGCCTGCGCCATCCAGGCGGCGCCGCCGCCGAAGCCGCTCCGCGCCGCTCGGCGCGCCGCCACGCGCAGCTCCGGCGAGGCGTCGTAGCGCCGCGCCGCCTCGGCGAGCAGCGCGACGACGCCGGACGCCCGCGCGTCAGCCCGCGAGGCGGTCACGGACGAACGTCCAGTGGAACCACGCCAGGAACGCGAGGCCGTTGCCGAAGATCAACGTGCGGTGGAACAGCGCTTCCGTGCGCTTCACCGCGAAGCGATGGAAGACGAACTCGTCGTGGCACACGCAGGCGACGGTGAACATGGTCGTCGCGACCGCGGGGAGGAGGTACGGTCGCGGGTCGGCCGCGAGGGACGCGGCGGCCATCATCACGAAGAGCGGCGCGCCTCCGAGGGCGAGCGCGACGACTTCGCCGCGCTCCTCCTTGCGCGACACGTCGCGGAAGCCGCGGACGTGCCAGACGAAGTCCGCGAGGCCCGCGATCGACGCCACCGAGCCGCCGACGGCGATCGCCCACAGCTCGAAAGGCCAGCGGCCCGCGTCTTCGAGGAAGGCGAACTCGGGTCGGCCTCGCACCGCGAAGATCCCGGCGATGAACCCCGCGCCCGGAATCGCGAAGGCGAACAGACCCGCGACCCGCGTCCATGTCAGCCCGCGACCCCGCACCACGAACCCGCGCCTCGGCGCCGCCATCGTCGTCATCGGAGATCTCCTCGGTCGCCGCGCTCGCGGGCGCGGCGGGCCGCGATCGTACTCCCGTCGGGACCGGGCGCGGGGTCGCCGGAGATCCGTCGATCGGCGCCTGCCCGGGCGGCTGCTTCGTCGTCCGTCGCAGCGCCGCCCGGGTCCGAAAGGCCTCGCGCCTCCAGCGCCTTCCGGAGCGCGGCGACCTCGCGGGTCAACGCCGCGAGCGCCGCTTCGTCGCGTGCGGGAGCATCCGCCTGGTCCTGGCCGAGGAACCATGTGGCGAGCGTCGCGGTCAGATAGCCGAACATCGCGAAGCCGTAGAGCGTGAGGAGGAAGGTGAGAATGCGGCCCTCGAGCGTGGTCGGCCAAGAGTCCGTGCCGACGGAGGCGACGATCATCGCCGTACACCACACGGTCGTGCCGAGGTCGCGGAAGCCGCCGGGCTCGTCCTTCTCGAGAGCGTAGATCCCCGCCGACCCCGCCGCGACGACGACGACGGTGAGCGCCGCGACGAAGCCCGCGCGCCGCCGCCGCATGGCGACGCGCAACGATCCGACGCCGCGGTTGATCGAAGTGACGACGCGCAGCAGGCGCGCCCCCCGCACCGCGCGGCCCGCCCGGAGGAACCGCAGGGCGCGCAGCGCGCGGAAAACGCGAAATGCGGGGAGGACGAGTGAGACGACCGTCGCCCAGTGTTTCCGAAGGTAGGCGAGCTTGCGCGGCGCGAGCGCGAGCTCGAGCGCGAAGTCGGCGACGAAGACGCCCCAGACGACGACGCCCGCCGTCTGCAGCGCGGGCGACGACCGACCGGCCAGTTCGACGACGAGCAGGGCGAGCCAGACGACGCCGAGAACCGTCATCAACGGATCGAGGTTGCGCGTCAGCCGGCGCAACGCGGCGGCGCGCCGCCCCCGAAGCCGGCGCTCGGCGCGGGCGTGCGCGGCGGGCGGACGTTCGCGGCCGTCGCTCGGGTCGGTCGCCGAAGGGGGCCGCTCCATAGAAGCGGAATAGAACCGACGCCGGCGAACCGGCGGCAACGACGCCGACGGCCGTCCGTCGTCGACGTTCCGTCGGAACCGGGAGGACGCCCGCCCGCGGCCACGCGGGAAGGACCGCGGAGGCCCGCGAGCGACGACCCCGCATCGTGGCGCGGCGACAGGCCTCGGCGGGGCGGTGAACGGCGACGACCGACGATGCGGGCGCGTCCTCGCCGGGCACGGCACGGTTTCTTTTCGCGCGCGGCGACGACTCGGTGTCGTTCCCGCGCGGCGCTGAGCAGGGACCGCGGAGGCCCGCACGCGGAGCGAAGCGGAGCGACGGCCCCGCATCGTGGGGCGGCGACAGGCGGCGCCGGGGCGGTGAACGGCGACGACGCTTACGTTCCGCATCCGTCGACGATCGACGATGCGGGCGCGTCCTCGCTGCGCTCGGCACGGCGCTCCGCGGTCCTCGCCGGGCACGGCACTGGTTCCTTTCGCGCGCGGCGACGACTCGGTGTCATTCCCGCGCGGCGCTGAGCAAGGACCGCGGAGGCCCGCGCGCGGAGCGAAGCAGAGCGACGGCCCCGCATCGTGGGGCGGCGACAGGCGTCGGCGGTTCGGTGAACGGCGACGACGCCTACGTTCCGCATCCTTCGACGACCGACGATGCGGGCGCGTCCTCGCTGCGCTCGGCACGGCGCTCCGCGGTCCTCGCCGGGCACGGCACTGGTTCTTCTCGCGCGCGGCGACGACTTGGTTTCGTTCCCGCGCGGCGCCGCCGCGGAGCGGCGCGGGGCGTGTCAGTCGGGCGTGGCGAAGACGAGCGTGAACTTCGGACAGACCGCCGCGAGCCAGAAGGCGGCGGCGCCGCGCTCTTCGAGATCCTTCTCGAAACCGAAGAACGCCGGGCGGAAGGCGATGTACTGCGATCCGTCGCCGTGCGGACACTCGAGAACGAAACCCGCCGCTTCGATGCGCTTCTTCTGCTGCTCGTCCTTGACGCTCGACAGCACGTTCTTCGCCGGCGTCTTCTTGCCGCGGAGCGCCGGACGGAGCTTCGCCTCCGGATCGTCAGGTTCGCCCGCGATGTTCTGCCTCCAGACCGCCGCGGGCGCCGGCTTCCCGTCGAGCACGGCGGACACGAGCACGCCCCACATCGGAGGATCGCCGCCGCTGATCGGCGTATCGAACGTCATCTGCAGGCGATCCCCCGGCAACAGACGGAACTCCCGCGCGTCGCCGGACTCGGCCGAACCGGCCGCCTCGCCGCCGGCGAAGGGGATGCACGGGGCGCCGTCGAGGCGGAACGCGACGCGCCCTTCGGCGCGGAGCAGCAGCCTGAGCCGCCGCAACGCTTCGAGTCGGCGCGCCGCGCGGCGGATCCGCGTCGTCGAAGCGCCGCGCTCCGCGTCGCCGAGCCAGCCGGCGGCGTGCCCGGCCGCGACCGCGCGCTCGAGGACCCGTCGCCCCGCCGTGCAGCCCGCCGTTTCGTACTGCGTGAACAACTCTTCGATCCGGCCGGCGAACCGTGCCCTGCCCGACTCCAGCAGCGCCGACGACGCGGTCGCGTCGCGCGCGACGTCGCGCGGGTCCGCGTCGCCGCCGCCGAACTTGCTCAGTCGGTCGCGAACCGCGGCGAGGTTCTTCATCCCGTCGGGATGGTCGACGACTTCGAGGAGCGCCGCCGCCGCGGCGACGGCCTTCCGGGCCGCGTCGTAGTTCTTCCTCGACGCAAGGCCTTCGGCGCGGCTGATCGATTTCGAGATGAGCACTCGGTCGTCCTGAGTCGCGGCGCGGCGCTTCGCCGTCTCGCGTTTCCAACCGGCGACCGCGCTCCTGGCGGGACCCGGCGCCTTCGGGCCGGCGAGCGCAGGCTCCGCGGTCTCGATCCACCAGGCGACGACGTCGTGGCGGCCTGCCGCGGTTTCGGCTTCGACGACCGCCTTCAGGTCGTCCGTCGAACCGATTCCGTCGCGGAGCCGAACCATGGCGGCGGCCGTCTCCGCGGGGAACGGCGGGAGCGGCTCGGCGGGCGCGTCTCCCGGCGTCTGCGCGGCCGCGACGGCCGCGAGGAACCAGAGCGCGGCCGGCCGACGGGCGGCGTGCGAACGGGACGGCGAAACGCGCCGCCGAAGGCCCTGCACCTCGTTCATGTCCTTCCTCCTCCTGATCGTCGGCCGCCGCCGAACGCGCCTCCCCGCGCGTCGACCCGGCCGCCATCGTCGTCGCGTCGCGGCCGCCGCGGGCGCGATCACTCCGGCACGTCGTACGCCAGCACGAACTTCTTCGAGATCGCGCCAAACCAGATCGGCTTGAATCCCTTCTCCTCGGCCTCGGTCTGCCAGGCGACCAGCTCGTCCACGAATGGGAACAGCGCCGCCGACATGCCGTCCTTGAGGTCGGGAACCTCGAGGATCCACTCCGCGTTCCTCCACGCGTCGACGCCATCCCCGACTTCGTCGGGGGCGTCTTCGAGGGCGCGCTTGAGGAGCTTGTTCTTCGTCTTCCTCGCGACGGGCGCTTTGCGAAGCTTCGCGTCGTCCTTCGTCGGGTCGCCCGAGAGGTTCAGCTTCCATCCCGAGGCGGGCACGGCCGCGCCGTCCAGCGCGGCGCCGACGAGCGCGACGACGGTCGGATCGACGGGCTCTCCCTCGAGCTCCTCCGGATCCGGGACCGCGAACGCGACCTGCACGCGATCTCCGGGCAGCACCGCCAGCTCGACTCCGTCCGACAGCGTCGCGTCGATCGACGTCGCGCCCGACCGCACGCAGGCCAGAGGACGACATTCCAGGAAAAACGACACGCGACCGTCGTAGCGCGCCATGAGCTTCAGCGCGCGGCTCTTCTCCATGAGGCGCGCCGCGCGGCGGAGGCGGATCGTCGCCGCGCCGTGGTTGGCGGGCGAGAGCCAACTCGCCGCGGCGCCCGACGCGAGCGCGCGCTCGATCGAGGTTCTCCCGACGCGGCAGCCCGCCGCCTCGTATTGAGCGAGCAGCGCGGCGAGGCGTTCGTCGAAACGCTTCCGCCCCGCTTCGACCGTCGCCGCCGACGCGACCCGGTCGCGTTCCGCCTCGCGGGCGTCGGCGTCGCCCGCAGGCGCCTTCTCGAGCTTCTCGCGCAGCGCGGCGAACGTCTTCGCCGCGTCGGGAACGTCGAGCACCTCGAGGAGCGCGGCGGCCCCCGCGGCCGCCTTGCGCGCCGAGTCGACGTTCTTCTTCCCGAGCAGCGCGTCGGCGCGGCTGATCGAACGCGCGACGAGAGCGCGATCCTCCTGGGGCGCCGCGCGTCGTTTCCTGAGCTCGCGCTGCATCGCGGCCGCGGCCGTCTTCGCCGCCGGAGACGCGGATGCGAGCGCCGGCTCCGCGGTCGCGAGCCACCACGCGACGGCGTCCAGCCGCCCGGCCGCGGTTTCGGCGTCGACGACCGCTTTCAGGTCGTCGAGCGTGCCGCTCCCGTCGCGAAGCCGGAGCATCGCGTCGGCCGTCGCCGTCGGGAACGGCGGCGTCGTCCGAGCGCCCGCGGCGCCGTCGTCGGCCGGACGGGAGTCGCCCTGCGCGGCCGCCGCGGCGGCGACCAGAACGGCGACGACTGCGGCGCGCGCGCCGCGGGGGCGGACGCGCGCCGTCGACGAACGTGCGTCGCCGACGTCGCGACGACGACGGGAAAGATCGACCACGGCGTCGGCCGCGTGCGCCCGGTCGCGGGGATGACCGTTCGGCATGACGTGGACCTCGAGGGTGCGAGCCTGCGGACGTCGATCGGCGCCGTCAGGGCGCGCCCTCCTTCGACGTGCGGCGACCTCGGCGGATCATAGGCCGGGCGCCCGTCCGCGGCGACGCCCGGCCGCGGAAAAACCGGCGGCCTCGACGCCGCCGCGGTCCCGTCGCGCCGGCTATGCCCCTTCGCGGAGCCGAAGGAGATCCGCCAGCGCGCGGACGTAGGCCGGGTCGGCGTCCGGCGTCGCTTCGAGACGAGCCAGCGCCGCCCGCAGACCGGCGGCGCTCGGCTCGGCTGCGGCGAGCGTTCCGCCGGCGTAGACGAGGTCGGCACGGGCGCGTCCCGGCGCCCGCAGGAGCCAGTTCTCCAGCGCCGCGCGCGCGTCGGCGGCGTCGGCCCGGAGGTCGGCGGGGAGGGCGTCCGGGCCTTTGTCGGCGAGCGCGGCGGGCAACACGGGCGCGAGACGTTCGTGGACCGCCGCGACGCGCGCTTCGATCGCACGCGGCGCGCGACGGTCGGCCGCGAGCGCCTCGGCCGTCGCGGCGTAGGCGGCGTCGGGCCGCCCGAGAAGGCCTTCGAGGCGCGCCGTCACCACCCAGGCGTCGGCGCGCAGCGTCCGAGAGCCGTCGCCCGCGGCGAGGGCTCGCGCCTCCGCGAGGAGCGGCTCGGCGCCGACGCCGCCGCGCGCCTCGGCGTCGTCGGCGCGGATCTCGAGGATCGCGAGGTCGAACCACCGGGCGTCGACCGCCCCTCCGACGCGGCGGCGCGCTTCGCGAAGCAGCGTGATCGCCTCGCGGCCGCGGCCGACGCGCCGGAGCTCGTGCGCGGCGAGGGCGTCAAGCGCGGCGTCGCCCGGCCACGCCGCGCGCGCCTCGGCCAGCGCCGCGCCGTAGCCCGGGTCGCCGCGCTCGCGGAGAAGATCGACGGCGACGGAGTCGCGAAGGATGGAGCGCGGCGTCGCGGGGACGAGCTCCAGCAACCGCGCCGCGCGGTCGAGGTCGCCGCGGAGGAGCGCGATGCGCGCGAGGGCGCACAGGATCGACGGCGCGCGGCGCCCGTCGTCGACGAGACCTTCGAGAAGCGCTTCGGCCACGGCGTAATCCCCGGCGTCCTCCGAGGCCCGCGCCTGGGCTCGCCGGAACCGCGCGTGCGCCGCGGTGACGGGCCGCGCCGCCTCGAGGGCGCGGAGCCGTTCGGCGACCGGGCGACCCTCCATGCGCGCGGCGAGGTCCCGGAAGAGCGCCGCTTCGGCGGGGTGGGCGGCGCCGAAGCGGGAGGCCTGCTCCGCGAGCGTGCGCGCCGCCGACCCGGGCTCGTCGAGCCGCGCGCGCGCCGCGACGAGCGCGGCCGACGCGAGCGGCTCGGGCCGGGCGGCCGCAGGCGTCGCCTCCAGCCCGTCGACGGCGGCCCGGAGCGCGCGGGGATCGCGGAGCGCGTCGAGGTCGAGGAGGTCGAGCAGCTGATCGGTCGCCGCGAGGGCCGCGACGCGGGCGCCGACGTCCGCCGTGCGCGGCGCCCCGCTGCGGGCGGCGACGGAATCGTGCAGACGCCGCGCGGCGTCCGTGCGCCCTTCGTCGACGAGCCGCTCGACGCGGTCGAGGTCGGCGTCGACCAGCGCGCGCTCGCGCGCCGCGACGAAGGCGACGCGCCCGACGCCGAGGCCGGCGGCGAGGAGCGTGAGCGCCGCGGCGGCGAACGTCCGCGGACGTCGTCGAACTTTGCGCGCGAGCCGGTCGAACGCCCCGCTGCGACGCGAGAGGATCGGCCGACCCGCCGCGAACCGCTCGAGGTCGTCGGCGAGGGCCGCCGCGGTGGGGAAGCGGCGCGCCGGATCTTTTTCAAGGCAGCGGGCGACGATCGCCTCGAAGTCGCGGTGGACGCGCGGCAGGCGGAGCGGCCGCGGGTCGTCGCCCGCGATGCGCGCCGCGATCGCCTCCGGCGCTCCTTCGACGCCGAACGGCGGAGCGCCCGAGACGAGCTCGTACAGCGTGACGCCGGCGCCCCACACGTCGACGCGGGGGTCGGGGGGGCGACCTTCGAGCGTCTCCGGCGCGAGATAGGCCGGCGTCCCCGGCGCCGCGCGCGACGCCGTCATGCGGCGTCCGAGAACGAGATGCGCGAGGCCGAAATCGGCGAGGCGCGGCGCGTCGCCGTCCATCAGGACGTTCGAGGGCTTCACGTCTCTGTGGACGATGCCGCGCTCGTGCGCCGCGTGCAGGGCGCGCGCGACGACGGCGCCGATCCGCGCCGCCTCCTGCGGGCCGACGCGGCCCGCGCGGTCGGCCAGCGTGCCGCCGTCGATCCACTTGAGCGCGAGGTAGCACCACGGCCCGTCTTCGCCGGTCGCCAGCACCGGAACGACGCCGTCGTGCTCGAGCGAGGCGAGGATCTCGCCCTCCACGCGGAAGCGGCGGCGCGCGACCGGGTCCGCCGCGAACTCCGGGCGCAGGATCTTGAGCGCGACGCGGCGGCCGAGCGCTTCGTCTTCGGCGAGGAAGACGCGGGCGAAGCCGCCGCCGCCGCGCGACGCGATCAGGCGGAAGCCCCCGATCGCGGCGGCCGGCGGCGGCGCTTCGTCGCCGGCCTCGGCGGCGTCGGGCGCGAGCGCCGCGGCCGCGACCTCGTCGGCGCGGCCGACCACCGCGGCGAAGCGACGGACGACCTCGGCGGGGAGTCCGTCGAACCAGCGCGGGTCCGGCGGCGCGCCCTCCTCGGCGGCGGCGTACCAGCGGTCGAGGAGGGCTTCCAGACGCGCGTCGTCGGCCGACGCGCCGTCGGCGTTCAGAGGAACGTCGGCCAAGTCGGCGACTGGATCAACGCATCCCCGATCGGCGGGAGCGCCATGAAGAACGTGTTGCCGACGATGAAGTTCTGCAGCTTGATCGACTCGACCGCGCCGCCGCAGCCCGTCGGACGCCAGACGAGGTAGTAGGGGCAATCGGGATCGGTCGGCGACAGCGGGGCGAAGCCGAGCCCTTCGACCGGCCCTTCCGCGCCGTGGAACCACACGCCGTTCGGCGCACCGAGCTGCCCGAGGGCGAGCACCACGGGCCCTTCGAAGCCGCCGTCGAAGATCAGCCCCGCCTGGGACGCGTGCACGGCGGGATCCTTGT
>DASPNK010000527.1:0-4510 GCA_035626575.1 Planctomycetota bacterium
GACGTACCGGCGTGCCGACGCCGCCGCGCGACGTCCGACAAGGAGTCGTCGATGAGCGTCAAGTCGCCAGAGTCGCGTCCGCACGTCGCGCCGGTGCGCGCGCGCCGGGAGAAGTCCAAGCCCGAGCGCGTCTCTCATTTCACCGTGCCGGTGGACGACGACGCGATGGAATTCATCCAGGCGATCGAAGCCTTCAAGAAGGCCAGGAGCCGCCCGTTCCCGACCTGGGGCGAAGTCCTCAAAGTCTTGAAGGACCTCGGGTATCGAAAGGTGCGCGAAGGCTGATCGCCGCCGGGGCGCCCGTCCTGCGCGCAGAGCGTGCGCGGCGACCGGGACTCAGACGTTGAAGCGGAAGTGCATGACGTCGCCGTCCTGCACGACGTAAGCCTTGCCTTCGATGCGCAGCTTTCCCGCTTCGCGCGCGCCCTGTTCGCCCCGGCAGGCGACGTAATCGTCGTACGCGACCGTCTCGGCGCGGATGAACCCGCGCTCGAAGTCGGTGTGAATGACGCCGGCCGCCTGAGGCGCCGTCGCCCCCGCATGGATCGTCCACGCGCGGGCCTCTTTGGGCCCCGCCGTAAAGAAGGTTCGGAGCCCGAGCAGCGCGTACCCGGTGCGGATCAGCTTGGCGAGGCCCGTCTCCCCGAGGCCGAGGGACGCGAGGAACTCGTCCCGCTCGGCGTCGGCGAGCTGCGCGGCCTCCGCTTCGATCTGGCCTGAGATCACGACGGTCTCCGCCCCTTCCGCGGCGGCGATGCGCCGCACGGGGTCGACCAGCCTCGCCTCGCCGTCGGGCAACGCGCTCTCGGCGACGTTGGCCACGTACATCGTGGGCTTCGCGGTCAAGAGCGCGAGGTCCTTCTGCACGAGGCGCCGGAAGTCGGCGTCGTCCTTCCAGCCGGCCATGGTGCGCATCGGCCGGCCGGCGTCGAGATGCGCCTCGGCCGCCTCGAGGAACTCCGTCTCCGCCTTCGCCGCCTTGTCGCCGCTCCGGGCGGCGCGGCTCGTGCGCTCCTTGCGCGCGCGCACCGTTTCGAGGTCCTTGAGCGCGAGCTCGAGGTCGATCACGGCGACGTCGCGCGCGGGGTCGGGCGCGCCGTCGACGTGGATCACGTCCGGATCTTCGAAGCAGCGCACCACGTGGGCGACCGCGTCGACTTCGCGGATATGGCTCAGGAACTGGTTGCCCAGGCCTTCGCCTTTACTTGCGCCGCGCACGAGCCCGGCGATGTCGACGAACTGCATCAGCGAGCGCACGACCTTCTCCGAGCCCGCGATGCGCGCGAGCACGTCGAGCCGCGGGTCGGGCAGCGGCACCGTCCCCACGTTGGGCTCGATGGTGCAGAAGGGATAATTCGCCGCCTGCGCCTGCTGCGTCGCGGTGATGGCGTTGAAGATCGTGGACTTGCCGACGTTGGGCAGTCCGACGATGCCGCATTTGAAACCCATGGCGTCCCGGATCGTGGTGCGTCGCGAAGGGCGGCCTCCGCGCCGGACGCCGCGTCCGACGGTACCTGCGAGCCGAAACCCCGCAAGATTTCGGAAGAGGAGCGACTCATGCCCGGAGCGACCATGGCCGACGCGGACCTTTGCCTCCGCCTCTACGAACAGCGCCGCGAGCGCGTGCTGCGCCGGGCGCGGGAGTGGTTCATGGAATTCCGGCCGCGCGGCTACGACGACGTGGTCGCCGTGCTCGAGGGGCGCGAAGGCCGGAAGGCGGCGCGCTACTTCCGCCAGGCGACGAGCTACTGGGAGATGGTCGCCGCGGTGATGACCAGCGGCGCCGTGTCGACCGAGGGACGCGCGCTCTTCGTCGAGACGACCCGCGAGTTCTTCTTCGTCTACGCGAAGCTACTTCCGTTCCTCGAGGCCCATCGCGCCCGCACGTCGCCGCGGTTCCTCCGGCGGCTCGAGGAGTTCTGCCGGTCGCTTCCCGACCACGACGCGTTGCTCGACTACGTCGCCCGCATGACCGGCGGCGCGCCGTCGGCGCGCGACGACGGCGGGAAGCGCCGGAAGGGCTGAAGCCCTTCGGGGGCGCTCAGCCGCCGGCTTCGCGCGACGCGGGCCGCGACGCGGAGTCGGGCGCTTCCTTCGGCGCGGGCGGCGGCTCGAAAACGTCGACGCGCCGGATCTCGTAGGTGATGCGGTCGGTCGCGAGCTGGTCGTCTTTGCTCGGGCCGGGATCCGGCGTGGGGGCGGGCTTGTCGTCCTCGTGGAGCAGCTCGAGCTTCGCCGTCCGCCAGAGGCCGTCGGCGAGGTCGATCACTCCTTCGCCCGAGGCCGTCAGCTTGACCGTCTGCCCCTTCGCCGAAGGGTCGGGCGCGCGGCGCGCGGCGTCTTTGTCGCCGAACACGTACGGACTGCGCTGGATCCGCTCGCCGGAGAAGCGGAGGCGCGCCGTCTCGCGATCCGCGGACTCGAGCGCGACGAGCCAGGGCCATTCGCGCGCGTCGTTCGAACCCGTCGGGAGGTACGCGTCGTTCCGCGCGCGCCATTCGACGCCGATTCCGACGGGCGCTTCCGGCGTCTGCGGGACGAGGGGCTGCAGGAAGCGCCGGATGTGCTTCGCCGAGAAGAACAGCTTGCCGTTGATCTCGAACTGCGGCTTGAAGCGCGCGAACGGCTCGCCGAGGCTCGCGAGCTGGGCGAAGCCCTCCTGGATCGCCTCTTCGCCGTCGACGTCGACGATGCGGCCCGTGCGATCGAGGTCCATCCGGAGCGTGCGGCCCGTGTAGCCCGCGTAATAGCCGGCCGCGAGGAGGAGGATCGGGTTGAGATCGGCCGGCGCCGGCGGCGACGCCGAGTCGAACTCGGCGAAGCCGAGGATGGGATGCAGCATCGCGAGCCGGCCGCGTCCGAACGCGAACGCGAGACGGGACGTCACGCCGGTCGGCGGCGCTTCCGCCGTCACTTCGACGTCCTGCCGCCAGTCGACGTTGTTCAACGACTCGCCGAAGCCCGTCCGACGCGAGCGGCCGACGAGGACGCGCAGTTCGAACCGCGCCGCGCGCCCCGCCGGCAGGCGGAGCGAGAGATCGGGCGGCGCGGCGGGGAGGGATTCGGGCGTCTGCGCGGACGCCGGGACGGACAGAAGGAGCGCGGCGAGGACGGCGGCGGAACGGCGGAACATGCAGGACCCCTGCGGACGCCGGCCGGGCGCCGGCGACGCGCCGCAAGGATAACCTTCGCGCGCGCCGCGGCCGCTTCGGAGAGGCGGGGCGCGGGCCGCGTCGTGGACCCGACCGACGCGGAAGGAACGTCCTCCCGCGGCGTGACGCGACCCGCGCGCCCCATCCAACGCGGCCGGGACGCCGGAGGTTCACGCCGCGGTCGCGGCGCGCGCCCAGCGGTCGTGGAGCCGGAGGAAAGGCCCGAGGCAATACGCGGCGAGCAGGACGCCCGCGATCACGTCGATCACGTAGTGGTAGCGGAGGTATACGGTCGAAAGGACGACGCCGAGCGCGAAGGGCGCGAACCACAGGCCGTAGACGCGCCCGAGACGCCGCGCGACGCCCCAGCACGTCACCGCCACCGCGGCGTGACCCGACGGGAAGCAATCCTGCTTGGTCAGCTCGGCGCGGAACATCCAGAGGCGCAGCTCGTCGGCGAGCCATGTGCCGGGCAGGTCGGTGCGGAACGTGTACAGGTCGCGATGCACGGGGTACGGGTACGCCGCCGACACGTCGAGGAGCGGGCCGAAGTTGTTGTGCAGGTTCGGCCCGCCGGCGGGGACGATCCAATAGCCGACGTACGAGAGGTACATCACGCCGAGCAGAGAGAAGGCGGCGCGGGACGTCGCGGCGGGCGGCGCCTTGACCGCGATCAGGATCACCGCCGCGGCGGGCATCAGCAGGTAGGACGTGTACGCCCACTGCATCGCTTCGGTCAGCCAGGGGGTCGCGATCGCCTCGAGCGCCTCGAGGGGATCGCGGCCGCCGAACAGCCTGCGGTCGATCGCCGCGAGCCGCACCGCGTAGTCGGCGCCGCGCAGGGCTTTGATCAGAAACCCGACCTGCGTGAAGACCGTCGGCACGAACACGCAGCCGTGCAGGAGGCGCCACAACGCCTGAGCCCGGGGCGAAATCCGCGGTCCCACCGCGTAGAGAACCGCGATCCCGAGCAGCGCGGCGAGGTCGAGCGCGATCCAGGCGCCGGCGCGCTCGACGCGACCGCCGGTCGCCGCCGTCGCCGACAGGCAGACGCCGAAGAACGCCAGCGTGAGCCGGTCCACGGGCCAGAGGCGCGGCGGCGGCGACGCGGCGGCGGCGTTCGAAGCGTCGGGCATCGCGCGAGTTTGGCGCAACCTCCGGGGGCGACAAGTTCGCGCGCGCGATCGACCGGGATCGCCCGAGCGCCGCGGGCGCGCCCGAGACCCGCGCCGCGGCGCGGTTTCGCGACGCGGGCCGCCGCCGCTACGCTGGTCGTCGTGATTCCGCGCCGCGCTCCGCTTCGAGGCCTGCTCGCGTTCGCCGCGTGCGCGGCGCTCGCGTCCGTCGGCATCGCGCAG
>DASPNK010000528.1:0-2406 GCA_035626575.1 Planctomycetota bacterium
CGCGACCGAAGAGGCGGCGCTGGCGGCGATCACTCTGCGCGCCGCGGAGATCCTCCGCATCCAGGATCGCGTCGGCAGCCTCGAGCCGGGCAAAGACGCCGACGTCGTCGTGATGGACCTCGACCCGCTCGACTACCGCTCGTTCGCCGAGATCGTGCTCGTCAACGGCCGCACGGTCTACGAGAAGGACAAGTCCTCGTTCTTCAATCACGTCCAGACCGACCGGTCGAAGGGCCTGAAGGGGACGTGGTCGGCGAAATGAATTGCGCGGCGCTCGCGCCGCGCAGGTGAATCGATTCCGTGCGGGTGAATCGATTCCGTGCCGGTGAATTGATTCCGTGCCGCTCGCGGCACGGCGGCTTTCTAATCCCGCCCCGCTCGCGGGGCGGCGGCGTCACGAGCGCGGCTTCGCCGCGGCGGCCTCCGACATCTGTAGGGAACGCCGAGGCGCCGTCGGATTCCGCTGCGCGGGACGCTCGTCCCCGGTTCTCCGGCCAAGCCCGCCCCGGCGAACTCAAGGTCGCATTTGGGGGAGAGGCGCGGGGGCGCTAATCGGGGCGCGCGCCTTCGGGCGCGACGCGCCATGGTTTCGCTCAGCGTGGTGATTCCGTTCTTCGACGAAGAGGAGAACGTCGTTCCGCTTCTCGAGGAGCTGGAGGCGACGCTGCCGTCGTTCGCGCCGGATTACGAGATCGTCGCCGTCGACGACGGCAGTCGCGACCGCACCCCGGCCAGGTTGCTGGATGAGGCGGCCCGCCGACCCCGCCTGCGCGTGCTGCGCTTCGCGGCGAACGCCGGACAGTCGGCGGCGCTGGCCGCGGGGTTCCGCGCGGCGCGGGGCGACGTCGCGGCGACGCTCGACGGCGATCGGCAGATGGACCCGCGCGACCTGCGGGCGCTGCTGGAGCGACTTGCCGTCGGCGACGTCGACCTCGTCTACGGCCGCCGCGCACGCCGCGCCGACGGGTCGGTCCGTCGCTGGTCGACGCGCGTCGCCAACGCCGTGCGCGACCGTTTGACGGGGGATCGCGTCGCCGACACCGGCTGTCCGTTGAAGGCGTTCCGGCGGGAGACGCTCGAGCGTCTCGCGCCGATGCTGCGCTGGAACGGCGCGCACCGTTTCCTCGTCACGCTGGCGCGCATGGAGGGGTTCCGCGCGGCGGAAATCGAGGTGAGCCACCGCCCCCGCGTCGCCGGGCGCTCGAAGTACGGGGTCTGGAACCGCGCCTTCCGCGGACTGCGCGATTGCCTCGGCGTCGGATGGATGCGCGCACGTCGCGTCGACGCGGAGGCGACCGAAATCGCGCCCGCGCGCGCGGAGACGGTCGACGCCGCGGCGCGCTCGGCCGCAGGCGCGCGGCGCGCGGAGGCCCGGTGACCGACGGCGCCGCGGCGCCGCTTGCGCTCGTCGCGATCGGCGCGCTCGGGCAGGCGTGCTTCTTCTCGCGCTTTCTGCTCCAGTGGCTCGCTTCGGAGCGGGCGAAGCGATCCTCGACGCCGTCGACCTTCTGGAGGTTCTCGCTTGCTGGCACGGCGCTGTCCGGCGTCTACGCCTGGCTGGGGGAGCGCGATCTCGTGTTCGCGATCGGCTACGCCTTCAACCTCCCGCTCTACGGGAGGAACCTCGCCCTGTCGCGGCGCGGGGCGCGTCCGCTCCCGGCCGCCGCGGCGTTCGCGCTCGGCGCGGCGGCGGCGGCGGGCGCGGCGGCGCTCCTCCTGCGCGACCCGCGTCTGCGGGAAGCGCTCGGCGAACGATCCGACGCGTGGCTCGCGGTCGGGTTCGCCGGTCAGGCGATCTGGTCGTCGCGCTTCCTCGTCCAGTGGCTGCAGGCGGAGCGGAGCGGGTCGGCGCGGCTCACGCGGACGTTCTTCGTCCTCACGCTCGCGGGGTGGGCCGGGCTCTTTCCCTACGCGATCCACCTTCGGAGCGGCGTTTTCGTCGTCGGACTGCTGCTCACGCCGTTCGTCGCGATCCGCAATCTCGTGCTCTTCCGTCGGGGAGAGGCGCCTCCGCGCGACGCCGCCGTCGCCTGACGGCCGTCGCCCGCGCAATCCTTGATGCCCTCCGCCCCTGCGATAGAGTCCCCGCCTTCAAACCGGCACCCGTAGCTCAATTGGATAGAGCATCTGACTACGGATCAGAAGGTTAGAGGTTCGAGTCCTCTCGGGTGCGCTCGCAGCGAAGCCCGGCGGTCCCATGGGTCGCCGGGCTTTTTCATCGGACCGCCGCCGCGCCGCCGTCCGCGCGCGCTCGGGCCCGGACCGCCCACGCGAGTCTTGCGCGAAGAAGGTGCGGGCGCTTTCATGCCGCCGCCGCGTCGACGCCCTGCCCGGGCCCCGCCGTGATCGATCGCCGATGCCCGTCTCCCTTCTGCGCGCCCTCGCCGTTTACGTCGCGGCGCCGGT